>JBMCIH010000089.1:0-7238 GCA_048617055.1 Marinobacter sp.
CGCACTGGGCCAGGCCGTCGCTGACGAATTTCGCCAGCGCCTGGAAGTATTCGTCGTGCTGCTTCGGGTCAAAGCTGTCATCCAGCACCAGGGCGTTGTCCTGGTCGGTGACGATCAGCTGTTCGTCCCGGGCCATGGAGCCCAGGGCCAGAAAGCAGTAGGGCACGGGCGGGGGGCCCAGCTTTTCCTCGCCCAGTTCCAGCAGGCGCTGGCTGAAGCTGCGGCCAATGCCGGCCATGGCGCTGCCGATCATGTGGGAGTTGGCGTCTTCGTTCACCATGCGGATAAAACTGTTGCGCACGTCCTGGCTGACCGCCTTCAGCCCTGCAACATCCTGCTGGCGGTGGATGTTGCTGACCACGTACAGACTGTTCTGTGACTCGTACTTGACGATATCGGACAGCGCCACCACACCGGTGGGCTTGCCACGCTCGATCACCGGCAGGTGATGCACGTTGTTGTGCAGCATTTTCAGCATGGCCTCGAACACGAAGGCATCGGCGCGTATGGTGATCAGGTCCGGTGACATGATCTCGGCAATCGGCGTCTCCGAAGGCAGGGCGTCGGCCAGGGCGCGGGTGCGCAGGTCCCGGTCGGTGATGATACCCACCAGGTCGCCTTCGTTGGTGCCGGTGCCCTCAACCAGCAGCAGCGAGGACACCCGCCGGTCGGTCATGATGCGGGCTGCCTCCTGCAGGCGCACCGTCGCCGGGGCGGTGACCGGCTCCCGGCTGATCAGCCGCGACACCCGGGCCGTCATCGGGTCGTTGGCGTGCTCCGTTCGCGCCACCGCGGTGCGCAGCCGGCTGGTGTCTTCAATCTCAACGAAATCCGCGAACACATCCTGGGTGTCGAACAGGTGCTGGAAGATAGTGTAGGGGATCAGGTAAACCAGCGTGTCCTCGATCGCGGTGGCGGGAAAGCGCACACGCTTGCCCATCAGCAGGCCGAACTGCCCGAAGATTTCCCCCTCCCCCAGCCGGTTGTAGAGTTCACCGGAACGCCGGTGGAGTTCCACCGCGCCGCTGCGGATATAATGCAGGTCGGTATTCTTCTGGCGCAGTTCCAGGATGTTGGTGCCGGCGCGGAAGTAGGCAATCTCGATGCTGCCGGCAACCTCATCCAGTACCTCTTCCGGCAGGGCGTCGAAGGGTGCGTGCTGCTGGAGGTGGTTCCGGATGTCGATCAGTTCCGCTTGCATGGCCTGCCCTGTTGCTATTGTGTGAACTATTGCAATATAGCAGGGCGGCACGGCGGTTCGCGAACGGATCGCCTTCAGTGTTCCGACGACTGACTGGTATGAGGTAAAAGGATGAACTCGACCATCACCCGGGGTGGCGGCCTGCTGGCGGCGGCCCGGCGCTGGGGCATTCCCCCCGACCACTGGCTGGACCTGTCCTGTGGTATCAACCGCAGGGGCTGGCCTGTGCCGCCGTTGCCGGCTTCCCTGTGGTATCAATCCTTCGGTGGCGAAACAGACCTGGATGCCGTGCTTCATCAGTGGGGCAGGGCGCCGGGCAGTGCCGGGAGCCTGGCGGTACCGGGAACCCGCATGGCCATGCGAATCCTGCCACTGCTACGCGCTCCCTGCCGGGTAGGCATACCGGCGCAGGCACCTGCGGAACTGGCCGAAGGCTGGCGCCTGGCGGGACACACTGTTTTGCCGGTGACCCGTGAACAAAGCCAGGCTGGTGATGCCTGGCTGAACGAGCTCGACATTCTGGTATGGACCAACCCGGACGCCCGTACCGGTGCCACTGTCTCCCGGGACCGTTTGCTGGACTGGCATGGCCAGCTGATAGGACGCGACGGCTGGCTGGTGGTGGATGAGGCATTTGTGGACGGTTGCGAGGGCACCAGCCTGGTGCCCATGTCCTCCGCGCCGGGTCTGGTGATTTTGCGTTCCCTGGAAACCTTCTTCGGCCTGGCAGGTATACGGGCGGGCGCGGTGTTTGCCGAGCCGGCCGTTACTGACGCCCTGGCGGCCCGGCTGGGGCCGGAAGCGATCGGCGCACCGGAGCGCTACATCATGGCTCGTGCCCTCAAGGACCTGCGCTGGCAACAGCACAGTGTCCGGCGCCTGGCGCAAGACAGTGAACGACTGGACCAGGCCCTGCAGAAGTCCGGTTTGCCAGCCACAACCGGAACCCTGCTATACCGCCACCTGGCATTGCCCGAGGCACCCCTGGTGGCGGATTTTCTGGCAGGGCAGGGCATTCTTGTGCGGTGTTTCGACGCCCCGTCCGCCCTGCGGATCGACCTGCCGGGAGACAGGTTCGAATGGGAGCGACTGGAGCGCACCCTGCAACACTTGACGAATTACATTGACCACCAAAGGGCGTGTTGCTAGCCTTGCGCCCTGTTTTCAGGTGTCCTGTCGTCAGTATGACGCGGGATGAAACGGGAAGTCGGTGCGCCTTCAGGCTATTCCGACGCTGCCCCCGCAACGGTAATTGAGATAAGGGTAACCAATCCGCCACTGCGCATAGTCGTGGGAAGGCGGTTACCCGGAATCGCAACGCGGTTCGCTCATAAGCCCGGAGACCGGCCTGGGAACACACCCGGAGTTGCGGAGGGCGGCTCGGGTAGGCGATTCCCGGCATCTTTCCGCTCTCCGTCTTGCCTGCCCCACTGATGACTCCGCAATGCATATCTTGAACCCGTGCGGGTGCGCGCGGTTTGTGGAGTAGTAAGATGTTCAAATGTCTTTCCCCCGTCTTTTTGACCGGCCTTTCGCTGTTTGCTGTTGCCCCTGTTGCCATGTCCCAGCAGAGTGCGGACACCGACACACTGGAGCCGATTCTGGTGACCGCACCGCTCGGACCGAGGACGATCGCCGAGGGGCTTTCATCCGTCACCACCATTGACGAAACCGAAATACGCCGGCAGCAGCCCAGACAGTTCAGCGAGCTGTTAAGGGCGCAACCCGGTGTTACGGTGCAAACGGGTGGCGGGGTAGCCCAGCAAACGTCGGTCTATACGCGCGGGCATGAATCTGACGCCACGGTATTGCTGGTTAACGGCATCCGTATCCGTGCGGCTGCCTCGGGCATTCCTGCCTGGGAATTCGTACCTGCCCAGCTGGTCAATCATGTTGACATTGTCAGAAGTGGACGCAGCAGTTTGTACGGCGCCGATGCCATGGGTGGGGTGGTGCAGGTCTTCACAACACCGCAGGAGTATGGGCGCCATGGTTGGGTAGAGGCCGGGGCTGGTAATCTGGGTACTCAGGAATATGGCGCGGGTCTTTCCGCCGTTGATGACAAGGGGTCCCTGAACATCGGTCTGGCACACTCGGCCACCGACGGGGCGCCGGTCATCGAAGGTGGGAAGGATAAGGCTTCTGACAATACGGCGGGCACGTTCAACGCAAGCCGCGAATTTGACAATGGTGTCCGCCTGGATCTGACTTATCTCGGCGCAGAGGGAAATGTTGAGTACGAAGGCGGCGACAAGGACTTCCGGTTCCAGACCGCAGGTCTGGGTGTTGATATCCCGGTGAACGATTTCTGGCGTACCTCATTGCAATTCTCGGACGCCAGGGATGAGCAAACCTATTTTTCTGAATTCGGTACTAGCGACGTTGATAGCCAAACCAGAACCTCCAGGCTTGAAAACTGGTTCGTTGCGGGCGTCCACGAGTTCGTGGTCGGCGCAGAGGTAATGGATGACCGGGTTTCGGGATCTGACAGCTATCTGGAGGACAGCCGCCGGAATGATGCATTCTTTGGACAGGCGCTTTTGAATTTTGGTCCTGCTGATGTTCACTTGAGTGCGCGTTCCGAC
Organism: Marinobacter sp.; assembly: GCA_048617055.1. GTDB lineage: Bacteria > Pseudomonadota > Gammaproteobacteria > Pseudomonadales > Oleiphilaceae > Marinobacter. The sequence continues at coordinate 3,787 of JBMCIH010000089.1, forward strand.
GATAACGAAGCCTTCGGTTCACATGAAACCTGGGGGGGAGCTTTCGGCTATCAACTGGGTGATGGATACCGTATCAGTCTCAGCACTGGAACTTCCTACATAACCCCAAGTTTCAACGACTTATACTCTCCTTGGGGTGGTGCCAACCCTGATCTTGAGCCTGAAGAAGCAATCAGTTATGAAGCTGCCCTGGAGCGGCAGAGTGCCAACTGGTTCTGGAAGCTGGCGCTGTTCCGCAGTGATGTTGAAAACCTGATTGTCTCGGCTTTCCCAGCGCCAAGCTTCAATGCAGATGAAGCGAAATTACAGGGCGCTGAACTTGAAGCTGGCTGGGCCAGCAATGGCTGGTCCGCCAAGGCAGCAGTGAGCATTGGTGATTTCGAGGACAAGGAAACGGGAGAACCGTTACCATTCCGCCCGGAGCAGACAGCGCGGGTAGATCTGGATAAGGAGTTTGACCGGTTCTATGTTGGCACGTCTCTGATAGCGGAAAACCACAAATATGAACGTAATGGCACAACCCGGATTCCCGGATATGCCAACTGGGATCTGCGCACTGGTGCAAAGTTGCTCGAGAAACTCAGTATCGACCTTGCGGTGAATAACGTTCTGGATAAGGAAGGGCAGATACGAGAGTATCAGGATGGGGTCAATTACATTACTGCCGGGCGAACCTTCACGGCGTCGGTTCGCTATGAATTTGGCTTGTAGTATATACCGCGAATGACCTGATGATTTCCCGCAAGCTGACGCTGGCTCTGATAATCCTGATACTGCCCGTCATCTCGCGGGCTGAATTGCTGTGCGCCGAGGATGCCCTTGCGCGGGAAGTGTGCCTGCCTGAGCCCGCAGGCCGGATCGTGTCCCTGTCCCCCGGTGCCACCGAGCTGGTCTACTCGGCCGGCGCTGGCGACCAGCTCGTGGGCGCCAGCGCCTGGAGCGATTACCCGCCCGAGGCCAGGGAACTGCCCAGGGTAGGGGACAGCAACCGGGTGGACCTGGAAGCCCTTCTTGCCCTGGAGCCCGACCTGGTGATTGGCTGGACCGATGGTAATTCCAGAACCCAGCTGGACCGGCTGGCGGAGCTGGGCGTCCCCGTGTTCTGGCTGGCACCCCGGACCTTTGAGGACATAGCTGCGGCAGTAGCAACCCTGGGCAAGCTGACCGGTCACGACGCCCTGGCACAGCGACGGGCACGGGAGTTTCTGGACTCGCTGGAAGCAATCGAGTCGGAATATCGGCAAGCGGAACCCGTGCGGGTGTTCTACCAGGTATGGGACCAGCCATTGATGACCATCAATGGCGATGAACTGATCAGCAAGGCCATCGAATTGTGCGGTGGTACCAACGTCTTCGCCGAACTGCCTCGCCTTGTGCCCCGACTGTCGGTCGAGACGCTCCTGACCGCAAACCCGGACGTGATCGTGACCGCCGGCCGGGGTGAGGCGGACCAGGACTGGCTGCAACGCTGGCGGGACTATCCCTCGCTGACGGCCGTGGCCCGTGACAATCTCTTCCTGGTCTCCCCCGACCTGCTTCAGCGGGCCACTTTCCGCATGCTCGAGGGCACCCGGGAACTCTGCGATCTGCTGGAGCAGGCCCGTGCCCGCCTCTGATGCCTTGCGGCCGCTGGCCTTGCTGGCCCTGGCGGGAATGGCAGCCATGGTATTGTCCGTCAGCATTGGTAGCGCCGGCCTGTCCCTGACGGATACCCTTGCCGTACTGACCGGCAGCGGAAGTGAACTGAACCAGACCCTGGTGCTGGAGCTGCGCCTGCCCCGCACCCTGGCGGCTTTCGCCACTGGAGGCCTGCTGGCGGTGGCGGGGGCACTGATGCAGGTGCTGCTGCGCAACCCGCTGGCGGACCCTTACGTGCTGGGGCTGTCCGGCGGTGCCGCCGTGGGGGCCCTGCTGGCCATGCTGGCGGGTCTGGCGACCGTGGCGATCACCGCGTCCGCCTTCGGGGGAGCCCTGCTGGCCACACTGCTGGTGTTCGGCCTGGCCCACGGCACCGGCAGCTGGACGCCCTCGCGCCTGCTGCTCACCGGCGTGGTGGTGGCCGCCGGCTGGGGCGCCGTCATCACCCTGATGCTGGCCATAGCACCGGCCCAGCGCCTGCCGGGTATGCTCTACTGGCTGATGGGAGACGTCTCATACGCCCGCAGCCCCTGGCCGGCGATGGTCCTGCTGGTACTGGCGTGCCTGCTGGTGTTCCCCATCGGCCGCAGCCTCAACGTGCTGGCCCGGGGGCCTTTGCAGGCGGCCGCCCTGGGGGTGAACGTGCGGCCGCTGGAGTGGACGATCTACATCGGTGCCAGCCTGCTGACCGCCACCGCTGTCACCACCGCCGGCTCCATTGGTTTTGTGGGGCTGGTGGTGCCCCATATGCTGCGGCTGGTGCTGGGCAACGACCAGCGGCTGGTGCTGCCCGCCTGTGCCCTGGCCGGCGGCACCCTGCTGGTACTGGCAGACACCCTGGCGCGGGTGGCGATTGCCCCGGAACAGCTGCCGGTGGGGGTGATCACCGCCCTGCTGGGGGTGCCCACTTTCCTGTACCTGCTGTACCGGAGCCGCTGATGAACCCGCTGCGCACCCGACAACTGGTGATCGACATCCCCGGACGGGCCGACGGCCAGCCGCTGGCGTTTACCGTGGAAGGCGGCCAGACCTGGGGCGTGCTGGGCCCCAACGGCGCCGGCAAGACCACGCTGCTGCATACCCTGGCGGGCCTGCGGCCCCCGCGCAGCGGCGACGTGTGGCTCGGTGAGCGTTCACTGACTGACCTGCGGCGCAGGGCGGTGTCGCAACAACTGGGGCTGGTGTTCCAGGACCGGCAGGACGGCTTTCCCGCCACGGTGCTGGAGACCGCCCTGGTCGGACGTCATCCCTGGCTGTCCCCCTGGCAGATGGAAGGCGGCGATGACCTGGCCCGGGCGGAGCAGGCACTGGCAAGGCTGGATGTGGATCACCTGGCGGACCGGCTGGTGAACACCCTGTCCGGCGGCGAGCGCCAGCGGGTGTCCATCGCCACGGTGCTGACCCAGAATCCGGATATCTGGCTGCTGGACGAACCCACCAACCACCTGGACCTGCACCACCAGGTGGCGGTGATGGACCTGCTGCGTGAACAGGCAGCCGCCGGACGGGCGGTGTTCATGTGCCTGCACGACCTGAACCTGGCCGCCCGCTGGTGCGACCATCTTCTGTTACTCTTCCCCAACGGCGACGCCTGCTGGGGGCCGGCGCAGACTATGCTGGTGCCGTCCGTGCTGGAGCAACTGTACAATCAGAAACTGACGACTGTTGAAGCGGATGGGGCGCCGGTTTTTGTGCCGGTGAGGTCGAAATGACAATCCGGATTCGCGGTAAGTGGGGCCCCCTTCTTCCGGGTCCGTCAAAAAAGCGATGGTTTTGTCGGGGTGTCCCTTCTCGCTGTTGACGGTACGGGAGGT
>JBMCIH010000090.1:0-7224 GCA_048617055.1 Marinobacter sp.
GCAGGATTCCCCGGGGCGCGTCCGGCCGCAGCGCAATGGTACTGGTCTGGCGGCCGATCAGGTGGCCGATGATGCCGCCGTTGTGCAGTGCCAGGGCCACCACCGCCGGCAGCATGGAAGGCCCCCACAACTGCAGCAGGATGTAAGCCAGGATGTATTCCGGCGTAGACCGGGCGATCACCAGCATCAGGTGTCCACCGGTGCGGGAGAGACGGTTGCCGAAATGCCGGGAGATCAGCGGAAAGGCCAGCAGGGCCAGCAGGCCGGTCGCCACCAGCGCCATCTGGGTCAGCAGCAGGGTATTCCAGATGCCGGGCATGGCCTGGTTCACCAGCAGATCCGACAGCCAGGGCCAGAACGCCTCGGCATTGCCGCCTTCCCGTAACGGTGCGGGCACAATGTCCTCGGTAAAAAACCGGCGGACATTGCCCCACACAATGGGCATGCCTTCTCCGAGAAAGAAGGGCGCGGCCACCATATACAGGGGCAGCAGCCGCGGACGGACCCACAGCGGAATGGTGGCAATCAGCAGATAGAACAGCAGAAGGACCGCGCCGGCTTCGGAATAGTAGCCCTGGGAGAAGGAGGACTCCAGAACATACCCCAGCGTGGGCAGGCCGACAAAGCCCAGAATGGCACTGGAGCGAAAGCCGCATTCCAGCCGGTAGGCGGTGTAGGTGCGCAGCTGCTCCCAGCAGTCCGGTATGCGCGTGTAGGCGAACGCTGACAATGACCCGACCCCGGAAGGAAGCAGGTTGCGGGGCTCCGGGTCGGCCTGCTCGAGAATCTCGGAATACACCTTGGCAAAGATGCCCGCATAGGGGATGGCAATGGCCAGCACGCCGGTGAGCGGATGAAACCCGAAAAACTGCAGGAAGATCAGTGCCCAGAAGAGTTCATGGATGGCGCGGACAAAGGCACTGAAGACGCGGACAATACGGAAGCGGTACACCAGGGCCAGCAGAAAGCCGGCAAGGCTGCCCAGAGTAACCCCAACGAAGGCGAAGGCGACGGTACGCAGCAGGGCGGTGGCCAGCCCTTCGCCGGTGAAGAAATCCGGTGTCACCAACCCCAGAAAGAATCTCAGCAGGTCCTGCCAGGGACTGGCGGTGGTGATGGCAATGTCTGAAAGTGGCAGGCACACCAGCGCCAGGGCCACGAAAAACAGGCTGGTCCGCGCCGTGCGCGACCGGGTCAGGGGAACCGTTACCCAACCTCGCATCAGCGGACCACCGTCAGTCGTACAGGGGGCGGATGTCCGCCACCGTGAGGGAGTGGCTGGGAGCGTCGAGGGCAATTACCCCTTCGCGGATGCCCACGATGCGGGTGCAATAGGTCAGGGCCAGCTCCACATCGTGCAGGGCAATTACCGACGTGGAGAAATGATCCCGCAACAGGGCCATGACCCTGTGGGCCAGCGGACCGTCCAGAGCGGACACCGGCTCATCGGCCAGTAACAGGTCAGCCCTCCGGTAAAGCGCCCGGGCTATGGCCGTGCGCTGCCGCTGCCCGCCGGAGAGACTGGCCGAGGGGCTCCAGATCTTGTCTGCCATGCCCAGCTGGCCAAGGATATCCCCTACGGCCGCCCGGTCGGCGCGGAAAGGGCGCACCAGGGTGGCCAGATTATAAAGCGCGTTGTGCTGGTCGAGCCGGGCCATATACACGTTATGGAACACGGGCAGGGCATTGACCAGCCCCAGTTCCTGGGGAACCAGGGCGGCCAGATCACCAACCCGCTCATGGATGAGCCGCACAAGGGTGGACTTGCCAGCGCCGCTCCTGCCCACCAGGGCAATCTTCTCGCCGGACGCGACCGTCAGGGACAGCGGGCCCAGCACCCGCTGTCCACCGAAGTAGCCGGACAGCCCATCCAGTACCAGCGGGTGATTCATCAGTCGAGCAGGTCCAGCTTTTTCGCGGTTTCCTCAATGACGTCGTAGTCATCGTTGGAAGCCGGAATGAAGCCCTTGCGGGGGAAACGCTCGAGCAGATCCGGATCATCCATGTCCAGCAGGGCCTGGGTGACCTTGTCCCTGAAGCCCTCGCCAAACTGTTCGTTCACATCGCCGCGGATGGTCCACTGGTAGTCATAATAGTCTGGAGTTTCCCAGATAACCCGGACCTTGTCCGTGTCGATGGAGCCATCCTCAACACCGGACTCCCACACCTTGTAGTTCACAGCGCCCAGCTGGTAGGTGCCGGCCTCTACCAGACGTACGGTACGGGTATGGTTACCGCTGAAACCGACCCGGGAAAACACCTCGTCCGGGGCCTCGCCATAGGCTTCCCGCAGGAAGTACTCCGGCATCAGGCGGCCGGATGTAGAGCCCTTCGAGCCGAAGGTGAAGGTCATGTCACGTAATTCGTCCGAGAGGTCTTCCATGGGTTCAAGGCCTGTGGCGGTATTGGCGATCACGTAGCTCTGGAACTCGGGGTCTTCCTCTCCCTGGGCGATGGCCTCGGAGCCGGGCACCAGGCGACGGGCCTGAACGCCGGACAGGCCTCCGAACCAGGCCAGCTGAACCTGGTTGTTACGGAAGGCGGACACGGCGGCGGCATAGGACTTGACCGGAACGTAGCGCACGTCCACCTCCAGCTGCTCTTCCAGATAGGCCTCCACAGCGCCGAACCGCTCCTTCAGGCGGGTCTCGTCCTGGTCGGGAATGGCAGTGAACACGAAGGTTTCGGCCGTGGCCGAAAGGGCACAGGTCTGCATGGCGGCGGCTATGGTAGCCAGGCCAAGAAGTTTTTTGAGCATAGGAGTCGGTCCTTGAAGTGAAAGGTTTTGGCAACAGTATGCCTTGTGTAGTGTTAGTCTACGAGAGCAGGAGTGCACTGGCTCACCGCAGACTAACTGAAAGACATACGCCGAATGGTAGCAACGTAATGAAAATACTGCTTTTGACGCCCGCGCCTCCGGGATCTCTTGCCGGTAACCGCGCTACGGCCGACCGCTGGGCAGGGCTGCTGGAAGCGCTGGGCCACCGGGTTACTGTGGGCACGAACTACGACCCGGGGGTTGCCCGTGATGCGGATCTGCTGATCGCCCTCCATGCCTGGCGCAGCCGCGAGGCGGTGACCCGCTGGCGGGATGAGCAGGGCCGCAAGCCGCTGATCGTCGCGCTGACCGGTACCGATCTGTATCGCTTCCAGTACAGCCACCGCCAGCAGACCCTGGCCACCATGGCGCAGGGCGATGCCCTGGTCGTACTGCATCGCCTGGCCTGGCAGGCGGTGCCGGAGCCGCTGCGGGCCCGGCTTGTGGTGGTGTTGCAGTCTGCTGCAGCACCGGTGGAAGCGCCCCGGCCGGCCGGCTCCGGTGAGGGCTTTGATATCTGTGTAATCGGTCATCTCAGGGAAGAGAAAGACCCGCTGCGGGCGGCACGGGCTTCGCGCCTGCTGCCGCCGGGCTCCGCTGTCCGCATCCGCCAGGCAGGCCAGGCCCACACCGGGGAATGGGCCCAGGCGGCCCGGCAGGAAATGGCGGACAATCCCCGTTATCAGTGGCTCGGTGAGACCTCCCGGGCGCAGACGGCCCGGCTGATGAGACAAAGCCGGGCCATGGTGATCAGCTCAACCATGGAAGGCGGCGCCAACGTGGTGTCGGAAGCCTGCCGGGCCGGGCTTCCGGTGCTGGCGTCGGACATTCCCGGCAACCTGGGGCTGCTGGGTGAGAACTATCCGGGGGTTTTCCCGGTGGCAGATGAGGCCGCGCTGGCGGCCCTGATGACGCGGGCGGAAAACGACCAGGACTGGCTCGCGGGCCTGACCGCCAGGGTGAACGAGCTGGCGGCAGACTTCACACCGGAGAAGGAAAGGGCCGCCCTGGCGCAGGCCCTGGACAGGGCACTGGCGCTCAGTCCCGCAGGCTGACAGGCTCTATGGCATCTCCCTGCCCGGTAACCTCGCCAATAATGGCCGTGAGTGGGTAACCCAGGGCCCGTAACTCGGCCACGCAGGCCTCCGCCTGATCCGCCGGCACGCCGGCCAGCAGGCCGCCGGCGGTCTGGGGGTCGAAAATCAGCGGATACCGGGGGTGCTCCACCCACCGGGCCTGGTCCCTTATGCCCCGGCGCAGGCGGATATTGGCCGGCTGCAGGGAACTGAGAATACCCGCGGCCGCGGTTTCCTCAGCCCCCGGCAAAACCGGAATCGCGGAAAGCTCCAGGGTGGCATCCACACCCGAGGGCCGGGTCATCTCCACCAGGTGGCCCAGCAGACCGAAGCCGGTGATATCGGTGCAGGCCCTGGCGCCGTAACGCAACAGGCAGCGGGCGGCCTGCTGGTTGGACTGCACCATGGAGGCCAGCGCGGCATCGATCCAGCGGCCCCGGGCAGCCAGGCGGGCATGGGCGGCAAATAGCGTACCGGTGCCGATGGCCTTGGTGAGCACAAGTTTGTCGCCGGCTCTGAGCCCGCCCTTGCTCATGACCTGATCCGGGTCAATCAGGCCGTTGACGGCAAAGCCCAGTGCCAGCTCGCGGCCCTCACCAGTGTGGCCCCCCACCAGGGCGCACCCTGCCTCGTTGACCACCTCCACCGCGCCGGACATCCGGGTAACGAGGTCGTGCAGGAGAAGCAGTCGTCGATAAACGCCCGGAAGAAGTCCACGGTATGGACCACAGCCTTGCCCGGTGGCACCGTCAGCACGGCGGCATCGTCCGGCGCATGCAGCCCCACCAGAATGTCCTCACGTTCGACGGGCCGCAGCTCTGCCAGCGCCCGTGACAGCACCGTACTGCCCACCTTGGCACCACAGCCACCACAGCGCATGGCCACTGCGGAAATCGCCTGGGAAGCCTCCTCAGCGCTCTGGGCCGCGGAGGTGTCGGGCAGGGCGGCGGACTCCTCCATGGCCGGCAGCTCATTGAACTTCTTCATGAAGCGCCGGTCGATCCAGTCCTTCCAGCGCCAGACCAGCCGGCCCTGGGCGAAGCGCTCGCCCTTCGACGCTACGGCATACCGGTCGCCGGTACTGATCAGTGAAAGCCAGGTCTTCTGGGGTGTGAACGGCCTGGGTGCCTTGCCCAAAGCCACACGGCGCAGGTTATCGGCCAGCGGTGGCCCCTGGCGGACGGCGAAGACACCGGCCTTCTCCCGGGGGTGATCCACCACATTGGCAATGTCGCCGGCGGCGAAAATACTGTCGTCGGTCTCGGTCTGCAGGGTGTCGCGGCAACGGATGAAGCCGCCTTCGTCCAGTGCCAGGCCGGTTCTGGCGAGCCAGTCGGGGCCGCCGGCCCGGGTTACCCAGAGCACTTCGTCCAGATCGAACCTTTGGCCGGAGCCGGTACGCAGGTGGCCATCGTCGACGCGGGTGACGGCGTCACCCAGGTGCAGGTGCACGCCCCGCCGGCGCAGGGACTTTTCAAAAGTCTGCTGCACCCGGGCATTGTGGGTGGGCAGCAGCTGGTCCGCCTGGTCGAACAGGTGGAACGACAGCTGGTCCGGGTCCTTGCCACGGGCACGGTATTCTTTGTGCAACCGGTACTGCATGGCCAGGGTGAGCTCCACGCCACCGGCGCCGGCGCCCACCACACCAATGGCCAGAGGGCCCTCGTGGGTCTCCGCCCGTTCCAGCAGGGCAAGCCAGCGCCGGTTGAAACCCCGGATAGGCTTGACCGGCACGGCCTGCTCACTGGCCCCGGGTACCTCGCTGACCCGTGGGGTGGAGCCGATGTTTACCGAGAGCAGGTCATAGGGAACCGCCGGACGGTTCCAGCAGAGCACGCGCCGGGCGTTGCGGTCGATGCCAATGGCTTCATCCCGGTAGAATCGCGCACCGGCGAACTCCGCCAGTTTGCTGAGGTCGATATGACAGTCGTCGTAGCTGTAATGCCCAGCCACATAGCCGGGCAGCATGCCGGAGTATGGGGTATGCGTGTCACGGCAGATCAGGGTCAGACGAACCCCCGGTACCGGCTTCATCGCAAAGCGCCTGAGGACTCCGACGTGGCTGTGGCCACCACCCAAAAGTACGATGTCGCGCAGTACCGGTTGTTCAGTTTGCCTCATCAGATCAGTTTCTTCGCTTCGTCAGGCCAGTTCTGGAAGCCTTTCATGCCGGAGAACTGGTTCAGTGTCTCCTGTTCGGCTTCGGTCGGGTTGGCGATCTGGTTAATGGAGGTGATACCCGCGCCCTGCAGCTTGCGGGCGGTTACCGGGCCAATGCCCTTGATGCGGGTAAGATCGCTCAGGTCCTTGCCTTTGGCCGATGCCTTCACTGTGGCCCTGGCCTTTTTGGCACCGGCGCCGGTGTCGGCAGCCACCTTCCTGCCGCTGGATTTTGCCTTGGCGGCGGTTGTCTTGCCGGCCTTTTTGGCGGTTTCCGCAGTTTCAGCGGCTTCGTGCTCCAGCGAGCGGGTGACCGCCTCCTGGCCCCGTTTGGCCTCACGCTGGGCAATGCCCAGGCGCTCCATGACCGAGTTCTGGATTTGCTGGAACTCCTCCATGCGACGATCAAGCTCGTCGTGGAAGCGTTTCATTTCCCGCTCCCGGAGTTCGTCGATTTCCTTCATCAGTTTGCGGACCGGCTCCTGAATCTGGTTCTGGAGCGAATCCAGCTGTTTGAACGCATCGTCCACCAGCTTTTCGATCTGGGTGGAGGTTTTCTCGAACTCCTTGTTAACCTTCTTGACGATCTTGTCGACGTTGGGCCTGTTGTTGCCGGTCTTGACGTTCTTGCTGTTCTTGGTGCTCTTGGCCATGGTGCAACTCCCTGTTCACGCGTTGTGACGAGCTGATGGATTTATACCACTATGGGACCCGGACGGATTTCCAGCGGGCATAACTGGTGGATCGATGGTTTCAGACAGTCCCGAAGGCTGCCAGAGCGGCTTGCTCAGGCCGTGGCATCCAGGCCGGCATTTTCGCGGCGGGACAGCAGTGACTGCTTGCGGCCGAGCACGTCGCGAATACGGTTGAGCTGCTCTGAAACCTCGGCTTTGGGGCGGTAGTCACTCCCAATAAAATCAATTGAGTAGAAAAAATTGCTACAGTACTTTCTGCGCTCTGTGACAAGCCCGGTAAGTCCGCTGGCCTGGATGTTCTCGAACGGCATGCTCATTTCGAGTTCCAGCCCGAGAGTGTCTCCGGGTTCGAACAGTTTATCGGTTTTCAGCACACACCCGAACTGACTGAGGTCAAACAGGCGAGCTTCTACCACTTCCTTGCGGAACAGACCCCTCTTCAGGGTAAAGCGTGCCAGCAGGTCTGGCAGGGCGG
>JBMCIH010000091.1:0-7149 GCA_048617055.1 Marinobacter sp.
GGTTGATGGCCACGCCATGGTCCTGCAGGTGCCGGCACAGGGCGTAGATATCCTTCACCTGGTAGGCCAGGTGGCCGAAATTGCGCCCGCCGCTGTATTCCTCCGGGTCCCAGTTCCAGGTCAGCTCGATCATGGGGGCCCGCTCCTCCAGTGCCCGCTGCTCGTCTTCCGGTGCTGCCAGGAAGACCAGGGTAAAGCGGCCCTGTTCCACATCCTTGCGACGGATCTGCTTCAGACCCAGCAGGTTGCAGTAGAAATGCAGGGATTCGTCCAGGTCACGGACCCGGACCATGGTGTGAAGGTATTTCATGACAGTTCCCCCTGGCCGGTGGTGAAAAACGACAGTATAACCACCCCGCGCTACCGGTAACGAACCGGTGCACGCCAGCGGTCACCTTACAACTTGGTAAATTGCCAACCCCTCGGTGTCGGCCCCGTTGCCGCCGGGGCATGATAGTCGCGGAGTGTCTGGACCTTCATGCCCGTAACCGGCGGGCGTCACCCGACCAACCAGACCCGCGGGAGCAGGAAGTCCCCGTGCCCACAGAACAACCATACTAACCGACGGCTGATACGGAGATCCCATGACCATCAGTACCTCATTCCGCCACAACCTTGTGCAGGGGCTGACCCTGTTCACCCTGGCTGCGGCCACTTCCGGTGTACTCGCAGCTATTGACGAAGACCGCTACCAGATCCTCTCCCGCCACAGTGGCCTGGCCCTGGACGTGGCAGGACGCAGCACCTCCGACGGCGCCAATGTGCACCAGTGGGAGGCGCTGGGAGAGCGCGCGCAGAACCAGCACTTCGACGTCACCGAACTGGGCGGTGGCTACTACGCTATCCGCCCCGCCCACAGCGGCAAATCCATCGACGTGTACCGCTGGAGCACCGAACCCGGCGGCGAAATCCGCCAGTGGAGCTGGAACGGCGGGCCCCAGCAACAGTGGCAGATCGTGGAAACCGGTAACGGCTATTACAAGATCCTGTCGCGCCACAGTGGCCTTGCCCTGGATGTCTGGGAGTGGAGCCAGAGCAACGGCGGTGATATCCGCCAGTGGACCGATACCGGCAGCCCGAACCAGCAGTGGCGGTTCGTGGCAGTGGGTGGGGAGCCGGATGACAGCGGGGACGACGCTCCGGACCAGCCCGACGAACCCGGTGACGACAATGGCACCGCCTGCCTGACCGAGCCGGTGGGCTACGCCTCCCTGGGCGGCGGCACCACCGGCGGCGCCGGCGGCACCACGGTCACCGTCAGCACCGGCGAACAGCTGCGGGATGCCCTGGCGGGAAAGGACGACGACACCCCGCTGACCATCCGCGTCGACGGCACCATCAACCTGTCCAATTCCGGCACCAGCAAGCTGGACATCAAGGACATCCGTGACGTGTCCATTATCGGCGTGGGCAACCGGGGCCTGCTCGATGGCATCGGCATCAAGATCTGGCGCGCCGACAACATCATCGTGCGCAACCTGACCATCCGCTACGTGGCTGAGGGTGACGGAGACGGCATCGGCATCGAGGGCCCCTCCAGCAATATCTGGATCGACCACAACACCCTCCACAACAGCCTGGATGTGGACAAGGACCACTACGACGGGCTGGTGGACGCCAAGCGTGACGCCAACAACATCTCCATTACCTACAACCACCTGCACGACAGCTGGAAAACTGCCCTGGCGGGTCACAGCGACAACGACAGCAACAATGACCGGCGCATCACCTACGCCTTCAACCACTGGGAGAACGTCTATTCCCGCACGCCGCTGAACCGCTTCGGCGATACCCACGTCTACAACAACTTCTACGACAACATTATCGATACCGGCATCAACAGCCGCATGGGTGCCCAGGTACGCATCGACAACAACGTGTTCGAAAACAGCCGCAACCCGATTGTGTCCTGCTACAGCGACGAGATCGGCTACTGGGATACCCGCAACAACGAGTTCACCAACGTGGAGTGGGAGTCCGGCGGTGCCTGCATTCTCGCCGGGCCCGGGGAGTCTTCCACCACCAGCTTCACGCCGCCCTACCGGTACGACCTGCTGCCCACCAGCCAGGTCAGGGACCACGTCACCGCCAATGCCGGCGCCGGCCGGTGCAAGCTCTGACAGGCCCGCGATCATGACACGGGCCGCCGGTCCACACCGGCGGCCCGGTTACGGTTCATTCTGACTGCAGGGGATAACCCATGACGGTTCTGCGTCTGCTGATGTTTGTCGCAACGACGCTGCTCACCGCCCACGCTCTGGCTCACTCGACCCTCAGCGATGTCTCTGACGGCGATGAGGAGCGGGTGACCCTGCAGGTGATGCCGGAGAGCAAACTGCTGATACACGACACCACCGGTATCAATGTCAGTTCACCGGATGGCCCGGTGCAGAGTCTGCCCCTGGCGGTCTTCCTGACCCTCAAGTCACCTGACAAGGTGCTCGCCTGGTACCGGGAAGCCCTGCCGGACTATACGGTGCTGAAAGGCGAGAGCGGCGAACAGGTCCAGATCCTGGAGCGGACCGGTGACGACACCCGGGTGGACAGCCTGGACACCTACCAGACTCCCAACGTCCGCATCCGCCCCACCGATGCCCGCATGGTCACCCATATGAAGGGGGCCAAAACCATGATCCAGGTCTACTACCCTCCCCGGGAGCAGGCTGGCGGATCGGACGGCGAGGACTCCTGATCATCAGTTCATTTGATGGTTGGTGTCGAAATATTCCGATTTCCGGCCCCTGTCCCCTGGACTAGGATGATTGGCGTACCCATACACTACACTGATCATTACGGGAGGGAGACACCCCATGGCAAAGGTTCTGGTGCTTTACTATTCGATGTACGGGCATATGGAAACCATGGCGAAAGCCGTGGCGGAGGGTGCTCAGGAGGTAGCCGGTGCCGAGGTGACCGTCAAGCGGGTTCCCGAAACCATGGACCCCGAAGCGTTCGCCAAAGCCGGCGGCAAGAGCAGCCAGCAGTACGATGAGGCATCCCCTGAGGAGCTGGCGGACTATGACGCCATCCTGGTGGGCACCCCCACCCGCTTCGGCAATATGGCCGGCCAGATGCGCACCTTCTTCGACCAGACCGGCGGCCTCTGGTTCAAGGGCAAGCTGTTCGGCAAACTGGCCAGTGTGTTTACCTCCACCGGCACCGGCGGTGGCGAGGAACAGACCATCACCACCACCTGGGTGACCCTGGCCCACCATGGCATGACCCTGGTGCCCATCGGGTATGGCACGCCGGAACTGTTCGACATCTCGAAAGTCAGTGGCGGCACGCCCTACGGTGCTTCCACTTACGCCGGCAGCGACGGCTCACGCCAGCCGGACGACCGCGAGCTGGCCATTGCCCGGTTCCAGGGCCGGCATGTGGCGGAACTGGCAGTGAAACTGTTCAGCTGAACCCTCAGGGGCGGCAGGGCGTTCCCTGCCGCTGATCATTGGAGGCCCCCTATGTCCAACCCATGGTCACACAACCGGCGGCGACTGCTGCAGGCCCTGGCAGCGGGCACGGCCCTGTCTGCCCTGCCCCTGTCCCTGCCCCGCGCGCAGGACGCTCCGCTGAGCCGCGAACACCCCTCGGCGGACACCGCCATTCCTGCCGTTGGCCTGGGCACCTGGATCACCTTCAACGTGGGCGACAACCAGCGCCTGCTGGACAACTGCGCCGATGTCATGGCCGCCTTTTTCGAGGATGGCGGCACCGTTATTGACTCCTCCCCCATGTACGGCTCGTCCCAGAACACTGTCGGCTATGGGCTGGACAAACTGGATGCCCGGGACCAGGTGTTCGCGGCGGACAAGATCTGGACCCGCGACGGCGGTGAGGGGCGCAGCCAGAGCCGTGAGTCCGCCGGTCTCTGGCGGGTGGACCGGTTCGAGCTGCTGCAGATACACAACCTGGTGAGCTGGCAGGACCATATGGAAACCCTCAGGGCCATGAAGGAGGACGGCGAGGTGGGCGCCATCGGCATCACCACCTCCCACGGGCGCCGTCACCGGGAGATGGAGCGGATCATGGAGAAGGAACCCATCGACTTTGTGCAGCTCACCTACAACCCCGTGGACCGGGAAGCGGAGGACCGCCTGCTGCCCCTGGCCCGGGAAAAGGGCATCGGCGTGATCGTCAACCGGCCCTTCCGCCAGGGTGCACTGACCGAGAGGCTGGCTAATGAACCGCTGCCGGACTGGGCCGGCGAGGTGGAGGCCGGGTCCTGGGCCCAGCTGATCCTGAAGTTCATTCTTGCCCATCCGGCGGTCACGGTGGCTATACCGGCGACCACCCGGGTGGACCATGTGCGGGAGAACCTGGCGGCAGCGGCCCGGCCCCTGCCGGACGAGGCGATGCGCAAGCGGATCAGCGACGCCATCCGCGCGGTCTGAAGCCGGAGCCATTGGCCGATGGAAACGCTGCTCAGCTACCATCCCCGGGACCTGCTGATGTTCTCGCCCCGGGTCTACTGGACGATGGTGGCCACCAACAACGACCTCTACTGGCCACTGGCGTTGATTGCCCCGGCCGCTGGCCTGTTCCTGTTATGGTCACTGCTGCGGCCGGGCCCGGTGAACCGGCGAATCAGCCTGGCGCTCACCGGCCTCGCCTGGCTGTTCGTGAGCTGGTCTTTTCTGTGGCTGCAGTACCGGTCCGTCAACTGGGCGGCCACCTGGGCAATGGCGCCGTTTGTGCTCCAGGGGCTGGTATTGCTGGCCCTGGCGACCAGCGCAAGGGCCCGGCCAACCCCACGTGCACCCCGCCAATGGCTGGCGGTAGCGCTGGTGGCCTGGGGCACCCTGCTCCATCCACTGGGTTTTCTGCTGGATGACCGCGACCTGGCAGCCGCTGACACCTGGCTGCTGTTCCCGGAACCACTGGCAGTGACCTCGCTGGGCCTGGCCCTGGCCCTGCTGTCCGGCTGGCGGCTGGCGGTGGCCATGCCCGTGCCGCTGTTGTGGAGCCTGATTGGCGCCACCACCCTGCTGGGACTGGGCGCGCCGGCTGGCTGGGGTGTGCTCGCAGCGCCCCTGCTGGCGCTGGCAGGACTGGCACTACCCCGGCGCCAGCCGCCCTGACAGCAACCGGCCAACCGCAACCCATGCCCAACCGAGCCACCGGAGGGCGGACTTTCCCGAAAGCGCCCGCTCCGGTACTCTTTAATACCTTCAGCAAGCACCGGATACCAGAGACGTAATGTCCGCAGAACTTTTTACCCGGCATTTCCTGGGCACGTTTTTCCTGCTGATCGGCATTCTGTTTGCCTGTCGCGCCCTGGGCCTCTATGCGCGCCTGGGCTTCAGCCACATCAACTATGGCAACACCGGCAGCCCGTCCTGGTGGAACCGCCACCTGTTCAATGTGTTCCGGGCCGTCATCCTGGCGGTGTGCCTGGTCCGGATGGTGTGGCCCATCGATCCCTGGCTTGGTGTGATTCCCTGGCTCTACCAGCCGTTCATCCTGCTGGCGGGGGTGCTGGTGCTGCTGGCGTCCTTCGGGCTGGTCAGCTATCTCCAGGCCTATATGACCGCTGACTGGCGCTCCGGCATCGACGCGGAACACACAGCCACCCTGATCACCTCAGGACCCTACGCCCGCAGCCGTAACCCGCTGTTCCTGGCAGTGATACTGGGGCAGCTGGGTTTTTTCCTGGCGCTGCCCAGCCTGTTCTCGCTGGTCTGCCTGCTGGTAGGGGCATGGGTGCTCCGACGCCAGGCCCTGGCGGAGGAGGCGGCCCTGGCGGAGCACTATGGCGAGCCCTATACCCGTTACCGGAGCCAGGTGCCCCGCTGGCTGTGACCGGACGTCAGGCCGCCCTTTCGAATCCTCCCGGCCGGCGGGACCGTGTTACCGCTGCCCCATGCAAGTGGCGTAGTAGGTGGTGGTGGCGGGCCAGTCGGAGAATACCCCGATAACGCCCACATCCCGGGCCAGCACGTCCAGCACGGTGAAGGTGTCACCATCATTGTCGATGGCATCGCCGATGGTCTGGTGGTACCAGCCACCGCCATCGGCCAGGGGACCACTGCGCTCCAGGGTCCAAGCGATCAGGTCCAGGTCCGCCGCGCGGGCGTTTTCCGCATACTCGGACGGCACGATCTGCTGGTGGCCATCCAGGGTCAGCATCTTCCAGATCGCCGGGGCCAGCACATTCACGCCCCGGGCCTTGAGATCCTCCATATAGGCGAGGGATGAGGTTTCCGGGGTGATGGGCGACTGATCCAGGAACACGGCCTGGCGACCGAACTGCGGCGTTTCATTGACCCAGAACAGTACGTCGTCCAGCCGGAAGGACTGGGGCCAGACATCCTTGGGGTCGACACCGGCGTCGATGTAGTCCTGGATCATCTGCCGGGCATAGTCCTCCTGGCTGTAATCCCCTTCATAGGGCATATCCACCACCGGGGTCTTCAGTTCCGGGGTGAATTTCACTCCCAGTGCCTGGAACAGCTCAATGCTCTCCCGGTGGGTCAGCAAGGTGCCACGGCTGGCATAGAGATCGGTGCGCCAGTCGGCGGTGCCACCGACGTACTCCTCCGGCGTGGTGGCCATGGGATCATAGGCGTCCATCTTCCCTTCCAGGGACTTGAACTCCTCCAGCGTGATATCGCTGGTACGGCACTCCGCCTGTGCCGGGGTGCCGCTGTCCGGGTCGGCCGGCACGAAGGGGTGGGTGCACTTGGCGTTCAGTTCCGGAATGGTCACGATGTTGGTGGTGGTGTGCAGGTCATTCTGTGCATGGCGGCAGACCAGTTCCCGGTCCGCGGTAAAGGCCACATCGCACTCCAGGATACCGGCGCCCATGCGGGCCGCCGCCACGTAGGACTCCAGCGTGTGCTCGGGAAACTGCAGCGGCGCGCCCCGGTGACCGATGGAGAAATCCGTGCGCCGCATCGGCCGGTTCTCGCACTGCTGCAACCGGTCCTTGAGCGCCCCCTCATCCATGTCATCCACCAGCCAGTAGGGCCGGGGGCCCACCTGGACGAGGTCATGGCGGCTCTTCAGGTCCTGCTTGAGCCGGTCGAACTTCTCCTGCAGGCGCTCCAGGCCCGGGGGCAGATCGCCATGGTGCTTCCAGCCAGTTGCAAAGGTCGGCTGCGAAAGGGAAACGGCGCTCACCGCAAAGGTAAGGGCCAGTGCCAGGGAACC
>JBMCIH010000092.1:0-7109 GCA_048617055.1 Marinobacter sp.
CCCAACCCCCGGGAACCGGACCCCGCAACAGCGCTGGCGTTGCGGGGAGAACGCATACTCCGGAAACGATCGGAAAATTGTGACCTTGACCATGACAGCAGAAATCGCCAAGGATTAATCTGTCAATTCATTTCAGAGCGAGCATGGGCCTGTGGCAACGTTTGAAGACCGTATCCGGAACATCGTCAACGACCGGGAACATGGCTCATCCACCCTGGTGGCCATGATTCTTGATGTTCTGCGCGGCGTGAGCTGCCCTGCACCGGACAAGCGCCAGGTTCGCTGGGCGCTGGCGGAGTTGCGGCGGATCGATCCGTCCATGGTGGTGGTTCACCACCTGCTCGAAAACCTGGGAGGCGATCCGGGGCCGGATTTCCCGCAGCAGCTCGACCGCTATGAGGCCCGGTGGTCCGGCGTCGATCGGCAGGTGGCGCTCCACCTGCTCGGCGCCCGCGACTGGTCACACGCCCGGGTACTCACCCACAGCCACAGCGGTACCCTGTTGTCGGTGATCCGCCAGGTGCACCGGGCCTGCCCTTCCCTTACAGTGGTACAGACCCGGTCAGAGCCCGGTAGCGAAGGGGTACTGCAGTACCAGAGGCTGAGCGATGACGACGTCCCCTGCCAGCTGGTGACGGATGGAGAAGCCCTCGCCATGGCAGGTACCGTCGACGCAGCCTGGTTTGGCGTTGATCAGTACAACAGCGAGCACTTCGTGAACAAACGGGGCAGCGGCGCCCTGACCAATGCCCTGCTCGGTGCGGGCAAGCCGGTATTCATCCTGGGGGATTCCCGCAAACGGGTGCGGCGGCTGAACTACAGCGCCGCCCTGTTTGAGGCGGTGCCCCTGCAACGGGGCATCCTGCTGGTAACCGAGGACGGTGTTCAGCCGGCGGCCCCGTGAGCACCGGGGGCACCCCCATCAGACGACGACAACATGCCCTTCCGCCGGGTCCACCCGACCGTCCACCAGTGAGCGGATCAGATCCTGCGCCGATGCCAGGCCCTCGTGCTCCTGAACCAGGATCCACGGCGCATCGGGGCGCCGGACCCGGTCGATAAAGGCCAGCTGGGCTTCGTTGAAGCGGCGGGTGACCTCCGCAGGGCCCCAGTCTGCGTTGCGCTTGCGGATCTGGTCCGGGGCAAAGTAGCGCTGGGGCGCCGGGCCCGGCAGGGTCCACTCCGTCTCGCTGATATGGGTCTGGCTGTGGGCCGAGCCGGCGTAGCAGTTATGGACCAGCGTGTCCCCCAGCAGCCTGTGGATGTCCTCACGGACCCGGTCGTTGCCGGAGAAGTCCACGTACAGGGTGGGCACTGAGGGGTCCAGCTCCTTCACCGCATCGTAGCTGACCACATCGTCATAGCAGCCCAGCGACTTCACAAAGCCGGCATTGCCCGCCGAGGTCAGACCCACCACCTCCAGGTCATCCCGGTCCTGCAGGCAGAATACCGTGCCATAGGCGGTCTTGCTGGAGGCGCTGGAAATCAGCAACCGGCGGGCACCGAAAAAGCGGTTGTCTTCCAGGAAATCCGCCAGCATAAACGAGGTAATAAACAGCGGTCGCAGCAGCATCTGGTAGTTCTCGTTCTCAGGGCGGTACGCGGCGTCAGTTTGTGTGCGCTGATACTGGTTATAGGCGGAGGTCAGCTCCAGGCGATGGGCTGCGCCGTCATAAAAGCCCCTTTGGCTCACCCGTACCGGCTCCACCACCAGATGGGTGGCCACCGGCCAGAATCCATAGAAGCGTTCACCCGGAGCCAGACCCTCCACCGTGGTTTCCTCCACCTCGGCAAAGCCCCAGGCCGGCATCTGCCCCCAGCCTTCGTCTTCCACCGGAAAGAAGTCCCAGTAGCGCAGATGCGGCGTGTGCCCGAAGGCGGCATAAGTGATATTGTTGGTGGTCAGTGCCAGACGGTGAATGCGCATCAGGGCCTGCCCTTCGGTCAGGGGGCCGGCCTCAGCCTGTACCAGTTTTGAGGCGCCCAGGTCATTCTGGTCGGTCAGCAATCGGGTAATCTCGGTCATAGCGCGTTTCCTTTGCAATCGGCGGTGGTTGGCCCGGACTGGGCCTGCAATGCCTGTAACTGCGTCATTGTATCCGGCACAACCTGAGCCGTGGTTCGGAAAACCCATGAACAGACCCACACCACCCGTCAGCCCCCGTACCAGGCCACTCAAGCGCCCCCGTCAGGCGCGGGCAAAGTTCACCGTGCAGGCCATTTACGACGCTTATGTTCGGATTTGGCAAAGAGACGGCTGGGACCAGCTCACCACCCGCAAGGTTGCCCTGGAAACGGGCATCGCTGTTGGCACCCTCTATGACTATTTTCCCAGCAAGGAAGCCCTGCATTCAGGCTACGTGCGCCATTGCATTGAGCAGATGCTTGAACGTATCGAAACCCGGGTGGTGGCCCCCACCGACCTGTGCTGGCGCCAGCGGATCCAGGGGCTGATCCGCAATCTGGCCGGGCTGGAAGCAGACAACCGCACCTGGTTCCCGCCGGTGATGATGCAGCTGGAGCCCCGCGTCGCCGACCTTCGCCACCAGCGGCGGGCCTACGACGAACTGCTGGAGATCTGGCACCGGGTGTTCGATGTCTGCACGGATCTGAACCCCCGGCCTTCCGCGGATACGATCGAAGCGCTCCACCTCGCGGTCTGGGGCGGGCGCCGGTACGCGCTTCAGGTCGAGCTGGATGAAGCCAGGTGTCGCGCCTGGGCCAGTGCAATGGAACGGCTCTGTCTGCTGGCGGTCGGCAACCCGTCCCAGGCTCCACATCAGTGAGGCGGATCACAAACCCGCCCATTCGCCGAATTCATGGCATATCACCCGCTACAGGCCGCTGGCGCCAGCGTTAAGCAAATGGCATGAAACCGGGACTGGTGAACACCGACGGGGCCGACAACAAGACGGCCCAGCATCTCTCCTCGTCAATCGTTACTGGCACCCTGCCCCAAGCTGGTTCACTATAGAGAGTACATCCACGAATCAGGAGCTGTTGCCATGCCAACAATCGGCTGGGTATTTCTCCTGCTGGCTCTGGCCCTGGTACTGGGCAGTCTGTTCATGCTCAGGGATACCTCCAATATGCCCATCTCCCGTGAAAAAATGGCGAGAATCAAACAGCGCAAGGCGGAAGTGGAAGCCGAGGAGAAAAAGGAAGAAGAAAACGACAAGTGGTGACCCGCAGCGCCACACCGGCTCTATCGCGGTCATGAAGGTAGAGGCCCGCAGCAGGCAGCGGCCTGCTAGCGGTCCCGGTGCTCGCCGGCATCGCTGTGCCGTACCGCCTCCAGAGCCTCGCGGGAAATCAGGCCCTGTGCCTGCGCGTGTTCCGCCAGCACCTGGTTGTCATCGCTCAACACCAGTTCGCACCCTGCATCCCGGGCCTTCGCGGCCAGCCTGGCAATAGCCTCGGAGCGCTGGGGGTCGGCACTGACATCCCGTATGTAGATGGCCAGGATGCGCTGTGGGTGTTCCCGCAGAATGCGGGCATAAATCTCCGGGTCATGCTGACCTGAATCTCCCACCAGCACGAACTTCAGGCTGCGGTACAGCTCAAGCACGTGGCGGATGGCGTCCAGCTTGTGGTCACGGGCACGCCGCGGCAGCAGACTGCCCCGTTTCATGCCCCATTCCCGCAGGATCAGAATGGGGCCGTTGGGTATCCGGTGCATACGGAACATCTCCACCAGCACCTGATAGATGCTCCAGGGCCCCCGGGACACATAGATCAGCGGGTTGCCCTCGTCGCCGGAGGCGCCCCGGTGAAAGCCCTGATAGAGCTGGGGGACGCCCGGAAAGATCACCCGGCTGTCCGCACCCTGGGCGAATAACCGCCACATCATCTTCAGGGTGTTGGCCACGCCGGTATAGACCACGGTGTCGTCGATGTCGCTGATCACGCCGTACCTGGCCTTATGGGTAGGTGTGTAGAATTCACCCGTGGTTGTGGCCCGTTCATCCACCGGCTGGTCGAGGGACAGCTTCACCGCGTGCCAGGTGACATCCGACGGCATTTCGCCAAAGTTCATATCCACCCGGAAAAACCCATGTCGGTCCGTCTTCACTGTTGTGGCAGTGTCCTTGTACCCAACCCGCACCGTTGCGCCCACAATGGGCTTGCGCAGCAGCCGCCGCAGCAGATCCAGCAGATCGCGACGCAGCCAGTCCTCCCGCAACGAGGCACCGAACCCGGGCTGACGGAACACCCGTCCCATCAGGAATACCCGGTCACGGGAACCGTAGCCCCGGTAGGACTGGATAAAGAGCCCACCACGGCCGTTGTCCCCCTTGACCGGCGCCGCCAGCACATGGAGCCCCCTGCGCAGGGAACGCAGGTAGCGACGGAACCGTTTTCGATCGGGCATTCCTTCCTCCACCGTGATTGTAAGGATCAAGCGGGTCCGGCCGGACCCTGTCGTGGCGCCATCGGGCAGCCAGGACACGGCGGATTATAACCCGGGGAGGAAAAACCTTCAGGACAGGGATAACGGCCGGTGACCCCGGCCGTTATCCTGCTGCTATTCGAGGGCCGGTTTCAGCGGTCGCACCGGTGCCCGGTCCGATGAGCATAAAGCGGTCGTTGGCGGACTATAGGTCTCGAATGCCCGGGTTGCAAACCATCAACCGCTACGACCCGGGCAAGATGGCCTGACAAACCGCAATGGCTAGAACGCGGTCAGCCAGGCCACCCGCGACCGGCGTTTACCGGAGTTCCGGTGTGGGCCGGACCAGAACTTCGTTCACATCCACATGAGCAGGCTGGGCCAGGGCGTAGGTGACGGCCCGGGCAATGTCTTCCGGGTCCAGGGCATTGGCCGGGCGCTCTTCAAAGAAAGGCGTGTCCACCATACCCGGCTCGATCAGCGTCACCCGGATGCCGCTGCCCCGGATCTCCTCCCTGACGCCATAGCCGATGGCTGACACGGCCCATTTGGTGGCACTGTACATGGAGCCCGGGATGGTCACCCGCCCTGCCGCGGAGCCGGTGATCAGGATATGGCCCCGTGATTCCCTCAGCGCCGGCAGGCACACCTGCAGGGTGATGCCCACACCAAGCACGTTGGTGAGGATCATGTCCTTCCACACCTTGGGGTCAGCGCCGCTGAAGCCGCCGGGTTCACCACCGCGCCCGGCATTGGCAAACACCGCGTCGATACGCCCGAAGGCCGCCAGGGCCTTGTCCACCATGGCCTTCTGGTCAGACACCGACTGCACGTCGCACGCGGTGACGACAGCACGGCCCTCACCACCAAGTTCGCTCTGTAACGCCCGCAGTCTGTCCTCCGAGCGGGCCGCCAGCACCAGGCGGTAGCCTTCGGCGGCAGCGGCGCGGGCCGTAGCGGCACCAATACCGGTAGAGGCACCGGTTATCACGAGAACGGGAGCACTGGAATCGCTCATGGTATCTCCTTGTTACGGTCTGGTTGAGGGATGACTGTCAGCTTTGGCCATGGCCGGCCATACGTCCAGCTACCGTTCCAGGATTTTGGCGACCACCCTTTTATTCAGCCGGGGCCATCCCCAGAGACGTGTTAAGACCTGCCCTGGTGTGCCCATTACCATCCAAAGCAGCATGGAGGATTGATGCAGAAAACCATCACCAGCCTCTCGTCTCTGATTGTCAGTATTGTCCTGCTCATTGTCGGCAACGCCTTCCTGATGACCCTGCTGGGCCTGAGACTCAGTATCGAGGAATTCAGCGCCAGTGTGATCGGCTGGATACTGGCCTTCTACTCCATCGGCTTTGTGGCAGGAACCCTTTACGCGGGGCGAATCATCGAGAAAGTCGGTCATATCCGGGCCTTCGCGGTGTTCGCGGCGGTGCTTGCGGCATCCATCCTGCTCTACCCCATGGCGGTGGAAACCTACCTCTGGGGTTTCCTGCGGGCCATGGGTGGCTTCATGATGGCCGGGCTGATGATCGTTATGGAGAGCTGGTTCAGCAGCAAGGCCGATAATCGCAACCGGGCCAGCCTGTTTGCGGTCTATCAGATCATCTTCTTCCTCTCCACCGCCGGGGGTCAGGTGCTGATCCGGGTTGCCGACCCGGCGGGATTCGTTCCATTCTCGCTGGCCACGATACTGGTGGTACTGGCCCTGACGCCGCTCTCCATGACCCGGCGGGAGTCACCTACCGTTCACCAGGCGGAGCGGCTGTCGCTGGGCAGGCTTTACCAGAAATCCCCCGCCGGCACCCTGGGGGCGCTGATTGCCGGTCTGCTGATCAGTGCTTTCTACGCCATGGGCCCGGTCTACGCCGACCGCATCGGACTGGACCTCAACCAGCTTTCCAACTTTATGGCGTCCGCCATCGTGGCCGCCATGCTGCTGGCCTGGCCTATTGGCCGGCTGTGCGACCACTTTGACCGGTACCGCATCATGCTGCTGGCCACCCTGGTGGCGGGTGTGTGCAGCCTGGCGGCGGCGGCCACAGGCAGTGCCAGCATGATCACGCTGGTGCTGTTCGTGGGACTTTACATGGGCATCAGCGCCGCCATCTACCCGATCGCCGTCGCCATCACCAACGACCTGATGGAGTCTCACCAGATCACGTCGGCCAGCACTGCCCTGCTGCTGAGCTACGGTGTGGGCAGCATTGTCGGGCCACTGGTCAGCGCGCTGTTCATGGACTTTCTCGGGCCGCGGGGGCTGTTCATCAGCAACGCCCTGATCCTGGGTGGCCTGGCCGCGTTCCTGGTAGCCGGCCCCAAGCGGCCGCATCCTACCGTGGAGGAACAGGAGCACTACTATCCCACCATGCCGGAAGCGGCCCTGGGTGTGGCGGAGCTGGACCCGAGGAATACGGAGTTCGAGGAATCCGTTGAGCCGGAACCGGAGAACGGGGCGTCTGCCACAACCGAACCCACGCCGGAACGGTGGGAGTAAACCGGCGGGCCTGGCCGGGCAGGCAGGGGTCATGCTGTAGCGCCTTGTCCGAGCGGAAAAAAGCGGCTGCCCGTTACGGTCAGCCGCTTTTTTCGGAACCCGGAGCTCTGTGCTCCCTCAGGCAGCGTGTTTTTTCTCGAACCAGTCCTTGGTGCCGCCCTCATAGTCGTAGACGTTGGTGAAGCCGGCTTCCTCCAGCTTTCTGGCCGCCCTCGG
>JBMCIH010000093.1:0-7036 GCA_048617055.1 Marinobacter sp.
CATCGATCACATTGACGGCCTGGCGGATGAGTCTCTGGAAAAGATCAAGGAGGCCAGCGACGAGGTCACGGTGACCGAGCTCAATGAAGAGCAGGTCAAGGCCTTCCGTGAGCGTGCACCGGAAGTGGAGGACGAGTTCATCGAAATGACCGGGGACAGCGGCAAGAAGCTGCTCGAACAGTTCAAGAAAGACCTCAGCGAAGTGCAGGAAGACTGACCCGTTCGCTTCCGGGGGCGCAAGCCTCCGGAAACAGCGCCATCTTCCGTGTCCGATCAGATAACGGAGTTCACCCGCCATGACCAATTCTGCCACTGAACCGGATGAGGCTGAGGGTTACAAGTCCGGCCTGCCCGGGCCACTGGGTGTAGTCGACCTGGCAATCGCCCGAATCGAGGCCGTGATACTGGCTGCGGGTGTGCTGCTCATGGCCCTCAACACCTGCATCAACGTGGTTGCCCGTTTCGTCTTTGGCGAAGGGCTGTTCTTCTCCGAGGAAATCAATCGTATCCTGATCATTCTGATCACCTTTGCCGGGCTCGGATATGCCGCCCGCCATGGCCGCCATATCCGCATGTCCGCCTTTTACGACATCCTGCCCCCCAAAGGCAGGAAAGTACTGATGATTGTGATCGCCCTGTTTACCGCCGCAGTCATGTTCTTCCTCTGCTACTACTCGGTGGAATATGTCCTGAACATGCACGGCCGGGGACGGTTACTGCCAGCCCTCAATATGCCCATCTGGCTCATTTATCTGTGGGTGCCCGTCGGGTTCGCCATTACCGGTATCCAGTATGTACTGACGGCCATCAAGAACCTCGTGGCCAGGGAGGTGTACCTCTCAACCGCGGTACGTGACGACTACGCCGACCCCGAAACCGAGACCAATAGCCCGGTCTGACGTCCCGCAAGAGCAAGAAAAAAGGAATCTTTCATGGCGACTTTACTTATGGTGATCATGATCGTGCTGCTCCTGCTGGGCTTCCCGATGATGATTCCGCTGCTCACGGCCGCTCTCGTCGGCTTCTATGAGATGTTCAATGGCTTCGGCCAGATGACCACCCTGGTGCAGCAGATGATGGGCGGAATCAGACCGGCCTCGCTGATTGCCGTACCCATGTTTATCCTGGCAGCCGATATCATGACCCGGGGCCACTCCGCCGACCGCCTGATCGCCATGGTTATGTCGTTCATCGGGCATATTAAGGGCGGCCTGGCCATCAGCACGGCCACATCCTGCACCCTGTTCGGGGCGGTTTCCGGTTCCACCCAGGCCACCGTTGTGGCCATCGGCTCTCCCTTGCGACCGAAGCTGCTCAAGGCCGGCTATTCGGACCCCTTCACCCTGGCCCTGATCATCAATGCCAGCGACATTGCCTTTCTGATACCACCCAGTATCGGCATGATCATCTACGGGGTTATTTCCGAAACCTCCATTGCCGAACTGTTTATTGCAGGCATCGGGCCGGGGGTGATGATACTGACCATGTTTTCCATCTACTGCCTGATCTACGCCTACCGTAACAAGGTACCCACCGAAGCCAAATCCACCTGGTCAGAGCGGCTGACGTCAGTCAGGGGAGCCCTGTGGCCGCTGTTTTTCCCGGTGATCATTGTGGGGGGTATCTATGGCGGCATCTTCAGCCCCACCGAGGCTGCTGCGGTATGCGTACTCTATGCGCTGTTGCTGGAGTTTGTCATTTTCCGCTCCCTCAAGACCATGGATATCTACCGTATTGCCAAATCCACCGGGCTGATAACCGCTGTGGTCTTTATTCTGGTGGCTGCCGGCAATGGTTTTTCCTACATCATCTCTTTCGCGCAGATCCCCCAGACCATCCTGAGTGCGGTTGGCGTTAATGAGGCGGGGCCGGTAGGCGTACTGATCGCCATCTGTGTAGCATTCTTCATTGCCTGCATGTTCGTGGACCCGATTGTGGTCATTCTGGTACTGACACCGATCTTTGCGCCGGCCATCGAAGCCACGGGGCTGGATCCGGTCCTGGTGGGTGTATTGATCACCCTGCAGGTGGCCATTGGCTCCGCCACGCCGCCCTTCGGCTGCGACATATTCACGGCCATCGCCATCTTCAAACGACCTTACTGGGAAGTGATCCGGGGCACACCGCCCTTCATCTTCATTCTGTTACTGGCGGCGGCGCTGATCATCGCATTCCCGCAGATAGCGCTGTTCCTGCGGGACCTGGCGTTCCGGTAATCCCTAAGATGCCGGCTCACGCGATGAAGGGGGCTGACGATTGAAAATCCGGTTTCCGGCCCCATAGACAGCATGGAAAGAGGTACACGGGCTTATCACCGGAGACAATGCCATGGCCACCAGTAACAGCAAGACAGCCGCACCCCCCGGCCGCCAACAGGATCGCAGATTTGCGGTGTCGGCCAATCGCGGTGCGGCTCACCACCGCGTCCGCTATGTCGAGACCGGCGGCGCAACGGTCGACACGGGCGACTGCACCCTTTGCCAGGCCAGTCCGGAACTCGACTGGACCACCGCCTCAGCCGACGAGACAGAACGGAGAGAGCGGTCGCGGGAATAATTGGTTCCTCGCGGAACCCTCTGTCCGTTAAAATGTCTGACAGAGTGAATGGTAACGATTGAAACTTAACCCCGGTCCATTATGATGGGGTATGGATTCGGGCCCGACAGCCAGGGCCTCAACCACCGAGTCATTATCTTACGGAGAGAAACATGGAAAACAGGCGTTTTAACGTCAACCAGAACCAGGGCACCTATGCGGCAACCCGTGCCGGTGCAGGCACTGGTATCAGCGCAGATGCAATGAAGGTGCTGAGAAATACCTATATGTTGCTGGCGATGACGCTTGTATTCAGTGCGGTCATGGCCGGTGTGTCCATGGCGGTCCAGCTTGGGCATGGTGCCAGCCTGATCTGTTCACTGGCGGCCCTGGCCCTGGTGTGGTTTGTGCTGCCCCGGACGGCCAACAGCCCGGCAGGTATCGGTGTAGTGTTTGCGTTCACTGGTCTGCTGGGCCTGTCACTTGGGCCTCTGCTGTCGCACTACCTGGCATTTTCCAATGGTAGCGCTATCGTGATGCAGGCGCTGGGCGGCACCGCGATCGTATTCTTTGCCCTCTCCGGCTATGTGCTGACCACCAAGAAGGATTTCTCCTTCATGCGCAGTTTCCTGGTGGCCGGCCTGGTTGTCGTGCTGGTAACCATGCTGGGCGGGCTCGTGGCATCCATGCTCGGTGTCGACACCAGCGTGCTGAGCCTGGCCCTCAGTGCCGCGATTGTCCTGCTGATGTCCGGTTTCATCCTTTACGACACCAGCCGTATCGTGAGCGGCGGCGAGACCAACTACGTCATGGCGACAGTGGGTCTCTACCTCAGCATCTACAACCTGTTCGTCTCCCTGCTCCACCTCATTGGTGCGTTCAGCGACGAATAAGTCCGGCAGGGCCAACCCCACCGGACACCAGAAGCCCCGCCACGCGGGGCTTTTTTCATGGCACGGGGCCAGGAATTTGGCAGAATAAGGCCTTTACACACCACGAGAGACACTATGTCCGATTCCAGGGCGACCACAACACTGCCCGGCTACAGCATTGTGATCACTGGCGCCCCCTACACCAGCCAGGCGCCTGCCACGGCGTTTGCCTTCTGCCAGGCGTTGACTGATACCGGCCATGTGGTTGAACGGGTATTTCTCTATGGCGACGGGGTTATCCTGGCCTCGGCCCTGAACACACCACCCTCGGATGAAGCCGACTGGACCGCCCGCTGGCAGGGCCTTCTGGCGAGGCACCGGGTACCGGCGGTCGCCTGTATCGCATCTGCCCTGCGCCGTGGACTGCTCAGCGAGCAGGAAGCCCGCCGCTACGGCAGGCCGGCGGCCAACCTCGCCGACGGCTTCACCCTGGCCGGTCTCGGCGAATGGGTCGAGGCGCTGGCGGCCTCGGACCGGGTCATCCACTTTCACGGGGGCCACTGACGTGGGACAGCTCCTGATCGTAATCGATACGCCGCCCTATGGGGACTGGCGAGGGCGGGAAGCGCTGGATATGGCCCTGTCCCTGGCGGCCTTTGACCGCCCTGTTGCCCTGCTCTTCCGTGGCCCGGGAGTACACTGGCTGCGCCCCGGGCAGGAAGGGGAAGCCCTCGGGCAGAAGACCGTCAGCCGCAACCTGGGGGCGGCCCGCATGTTCGGTGTGACGCAGGTGTTTGCGGATCGCGCCGGGCTGGACCGGTTCAATGTGCAGTCGCCGGTTCCCGAAGTCGAGCCGGTGCAGCCCGATGCGCCGTTCTACCAGGGTTTTACGCAGGTGATACAGCTATGAGGCAACGGGCCATCGCCACCCTTCATATTCTCAACAAGCCTCCGGGCCACGAGCGTTTTCATGCCTGCCTGCAGGCGGCGGCGCCAGGCGATACCCTGCTTCTGGTGGAAAACGCCGTGACCGCACTGGCAGACACGGCGATGACCCTGCCGCAGACTACCTGCGCCCTGGCGGCGGACTGCAGGGCAAGGGGCCTGGGCGACTCTGTCCGTGTCGAGCAGGTGGACTACGTGGGCATGGTTGCGCTCACCGACCGTTTTGGTCGTGTTATCAGCTGGTAAACTCAGGGCTTTCTGTCGGAGAATTCCGGATGACGTTACCCCAAAGGAACAGCGAAGGCTTCCTTGAAGATCCGTGGCAGTGGGATGCGTCGGTGGCGGCGGAAATTGCTGCCGAATTGGACATGGAGCTGGGCGATAAACACTGGGAAATCGTTTGGTTATTGCGTGATTTTTATAAAGATCATGAAATGGCGCCGCCATCCAACCGGCTGTTCGTCAAAGTAGTGAGGGAGATACTGGGTGAGGACAAGGGCAACAGCCTTTACCTGATGCAGCTGTTCGGAGGCACGCCGGCCAAGACGGCTTGCCGGATTGCCGGCCTGCCCCGCCCCACCAACTGCCTGTAAAATGGAAAAACCCCGGGGACCAAAAGGCCCGCCGGGGTTCTGCTTCATAAGCCATTGATGCTGTAGCGGGGTCTGGGCCTTACTGGTAGTAGGCGTTCTCCTTGTAGGAGTGGTCGGTGACGTCCCGCACCTCGGAAATCTCCGGCACCCGCTCCTTCAGGGTGGACTCAACGCCCTGCTTGAGGGTCAGGCTGACTGCGCTGCAGCCCTGGCAGCCGCCGCCGAACCGGAGCACGGCCACAGACTCGTCCACAATTTCCACCAACTGGACATCACCGCCGTGGGAGGCCAGCCCCGGATTGATCTCCGACGCCAGCACGTAGTTGACCCGGTCCGGCAGTGGCGCATCGTCATCAATCTTGGGAACCTTGGCATTGGGGGCCTTGATGGTCAGCTGCCCGCCCATCTGGTCCTTGGCGTAATCGACATAGGCTTCTTCCAGAAACGGTACCGAGTTATGGTCCAGGTAGAGCGTGAACTTGCCCAGGTCGAGCTGCTCATCGGTAGGTACTACTTCATTGGGCGGGCAATAGGCAAGGCAGGTCTCGGCGTGCTTCGTGCCCGGCTGGGTCACGAAGATGCGGACGCCCATCCCCTCCACGTCCTGCTTGCTGATCAGTTCGGCAAGATAGTCTCTTGCAGAGTCGGTAACGGTAACCAATGCCATTTCTTCAACCTGTCGGAAAGTGTAGGAGCATTTTAACGAAGATCGCCGGATCCTGAAAGACCAAGTAAAATAGTCAGTCTTTATACTGCCTATAGGCGCAGCTGCGGGAATTCAAGGTCTGAGCACCTTGATCCCTGTCAGCTGCAGCGGGACGTGATGATGCAACTTTGCTATCATGCGCGCCTTCAGAATGTACTTACCATATTCCCGGACAGATCAGACCATGACCGACCGCGCAACACGACTTGCCCAGCTTTACCAAGCCTTCAGAGAACGCATTGTGATTCTCGACGGTGGCATGGGCACCATGATCCAGAACGAGCGACTGGACGAGGCGGCGTTCCGCGGCGACCGTTTCCGGGATTATGACCGCGAGGTGAAGGGTAACAACGACCTGCTCTGCCTGACCCAGCCGGACATGCTTACCCGCATCCATGGGGACTACCTGGAAGCAGGTGCGGACATCATCGAAACCAACACCTTTAATTCCACGCGCCTGTCCCAGTCCGACTATGGCATGGAAGACCTGGTGCCGGAGCTGAACCGGGAATCCGCCCGCCTGGCCCGGGCCGTTGCCGACGAATTCACGGCCCGCAACCCGGACAAGCCACGGTTCGTCGCCGGCGCTATCGGTCCCACGTCCCGTACCGCCTCCATTTCGCCGGACGTGAACAACCCGGGCTATCGCAATGTGGACTTCCAGACCCTGGTGGACAATTACTATGAGGCCGCCCGCTACCTGACCGAAGGTGGCTGCGACCTGCTGTTGATCGAAACCGTTTTCGACACCCTCAATGCCAAGGCCGCCATCTATGCGGTTCAGCAGTACTTTGAGGATTCCGGCACCGAGCTGCCGCTGATGATTTCCGGCACCATCACCGACGCTTCCGGGCGCACCCTGTCGGGGCAGACCACCGAGGCGTTCTGGAATTCCGTGGCCCATGCCAAACCCCTTACCATAGGGCTCAACTGCGCCCTGGGGGCCGACGCACTGCGCCCCTATGTGGAGGAGCTGGCGGCCAAGGCCGAAACCTACGTCAGCGCCCACCCCAACGCTGGTCTGCCCAACGAATTCGGTGAGTATGACCAGACTCCCGCGGAAATGGCAGAGATCATCGAAGGCTTTGCCCGCGACGGCTTTCTGAACATCATCGGTGGCTGCTGTGGCTCGCGCCCGGACCATATTGCCGCCATTGCCGAAGCTGTGGCCAAGTACCCGCCCCGGCCGATTCCCGAGCGCCCCAAGGCGCTGCGGCTGTCCGGCCTGGAACCCTTCACCGGCGATCAGAACACCCTGTTCATCAATGTCGGTGAGCGTACCAACGTCACCGGTTCCAAGCGCTTTCTGCGGCTGATCAAGGAGGAACAGTACGAGGAGGCCCTCAGCGTCGCCCGGGACCAGGTGGAAAACGGGGCCCAGATTA
>JBMCIH010000094.1:0-7015 GCA_048617055.1 Marinobacter sp.
CCACGGGCCAGTGGAAGTCTCGCTCATCCCGGTCCTGGTGTAACCCCATTCGCGCCCCCGGAACATACCGGTTGATCAGGCAGACATCCGGTGCGAAGCCGGCATATCCGGCCCTGGCGGCCACATCCCGGGCCAGATCCGAAAAGCCCGGGGGCATGACGGGCCAGGGCTGGCCGGTTTCCGGATCCAGCCCGCTGTACCGGTAGCCCCGGCTGTCCGTCACCCAGCTCAGCGGCCCGCAACCGGTCATGGCGACCGACATCCGGCGCCCGCCCGGTGTCTTCATCTGGCGGAAAGGAGCGACAGCCGCCACAGCACGGATACCGGCCACCAGGCCATCCGCTACCGCCAGGGCGTATCCACGGAAAAGGAAAGTGCCCTCCCCCAGTTGCTCGGGCTGCTGCTCTGTCAATAAATCCGGCACCGGTATCCTCCTGTTCTGACGTAGCACGTCACAAACTGGCCAGTACTGTCCCGGGGCAGGGCCCATCCACCCACTAACAGGGTGAAACATCTGACGACCGCTTCCCCTTCGGCGCCTGCCGGCAGCGGGATCTGCTGACTGTGTCACCCCGTAACCTGTGCCGGCGGACTTCTGGCCTGGAATATGCTGCCTCTCTGACAGGCGCCAATCCAGTGGCGACTCTGTAAAGAAGGCTGACATCTATTGGAGTGTAGCCACCATGAAGCATGACACCTCCGGTCCACAGGCAGACCTTCTCAACCGCCTGTATGAAAACAAGCAAAAGCAACTGACCGCCGCCCGCAAACATGGCAATACCCTGCTCTACCGGGTGCTCGAGGCCGAGGCCCGGGCGATCAGCGATGCGCTCAATGCCACAGGCCGCCGCTGACCCCCACCCTGATCACCGAAGCGCTTCAGTGCCTGGTCACCCCACCCGGGGCATGCCGGCTCATCAGGCAATATCGGTTAATACATACATTTCAATAACCTGAGTTACCCAGCAGTTACCAAACCGTACGTCGACTTTAACCTGGATGCGATCAATTCTGTCTTATGCTGAACCTGTGATGCCGGTCCCGGCACACCGATTCAGCAGGAATCCAATCGTTGACCAGGAGGTCCATTCAATGCGCATAACAGGACTTCATGATGACCCCGTCGCTCACCGCCTTTGCCGAGTACAACCGGTATAACGTCGATATCGACGAAGACGACTTCGACGGTGAGGTGACCAACGGCGGTCCGGAGTTCGACACCGCCCGGGTGGGCCTGCGCTATACTTTCTGACCAGCCACCCGATACTGCGGTATAAGCGCCAGGCCAGAATGCATGCCTGGCGCTGATTCGCGGGCCCGCCGGCGTCATCGCCGGGGCCCTATACTCACAGTTTACTCACAGCGGGGAGTGCAGTCATGGAACCCTCCGAACTGCCCTTTATGGACATGCTGATCCGGCTTTCCATGGCCACCGGCTTCGGCCTGGTGCTGGGGCTGGAGCGGGAACTGAGGGGAAAGCCGGCCGGCCTGCGATCTCATATGCTGGTGTCCATCGGCGCCGCAGGCTTCGTCATAGTGGGCATGCACATCCTGTCAACTACCTCCACCGGGGACCCTTCCGCGCGGGTCGATCCGACGCGGATCGTGGAGGGCATCATCGGTGGTATCGGCTTTCTCGGCGCCGGCTGCATCATCCAGGCCCGGGGCAGCATTCAGGGCATTACCACCGGGGCCTCGATCTGGATCGCCGGTGCCCTGGGCGTGGCCAGCGGAATCGGCAACCTGCCCCTGGCAGGCCTGCTGGCGGCCTTTGCCCTGATTACCATTACCGTGCTGGGCTACTTTGAGAAGAGGATCATCGAAGGCCGGGTCAAGGGGGCTGGCCGGAACTCCGGCCGCAATCTCAATAGAGTTGACTGACCCCTCCGGTGCCGCCGAGCTGGTCCATCTGCTGGCGGATCCAGGTCACCCTTTGCCAAAGGTAGTCGGACGGCGCGGCGGCATCGAACACCTTCGGGTTCGGCAACACAGCGGCGAGCCGGGCCGCCTGCCCCGGCGAGAGCCTGGCCGCCGGCATTCCGAAATAGGCCCGGCTGGCCGCCTCCACACCATAGATGCCAGGTCCGAACTCGGCCACGTTCAGATAGACTTCCATGATCCGCCGCTTTGACCAGAGCCCGTCCATAGCCACCGCCAGAGCGGCCTCAAGCCCTTTGCGGACATAGCTGCGACCGCCCCACAGAAACAGGTTCTTGGCGGTCTGCTGGGTAATGGTACTGGCGCCCCGCAGCCCGCCGCCCTCGCGAAAGGTATTGAGTGCGGTGACAATGGCATCCACATCCAAGCCCCAGTGAGACAGGAAACGCTGGTCTTCACTGGCTATCACCGCCAGGGGCATCCAGGGGGAGATCTCCTCCAGCGGCACCCAGCTCTGGTGCACCACCAGGGAACGGCTGTCGAGCTGATGGGCAAGGATAAAGGCGGTGGTTGGCGGGTTCACCACGCGGAGAAGCAACAGCAGCAACAGGCCCAGGCCCAGAATGCCGAGTAGCAGAAGGAGAGCCCACCGGAGGGTTACCTTCAGTAGCTTCATCGGCCCCCGGTGTCCAGCAGGCGGACGAGCTGGCTGCCCACCGACGAAACGGGCCCCAGGATGCTGTCATGCAGGGAAGTGCCGGCACTGGCGGTAAAGGCCCGGCCTTCGGCCGACTCCAGAAAATCCAGGTAGGTTTCCAGCTCCTGGTCCTGAAAGTCCTCATACATGTAAAGGTAAGCCAGGTAGAGCTGCTCCCGAACGTGCCGTTCGATCGCCGGACGATGCTCCTGCACCTGAGCCCGCACCGAGTCGGCGGTGTGTTTTTCGCTCAGCGAGGCCACTGCCTCCGCCAGCGTCATCTGCACCGCCATCGCCGTTTCCACCGTGCGCTCGCTGGCCCGGGTGGCCCGGTCGTAGCGGGCAAACAGCTCCTGACGCCGGCTTCCTTCATACCGCTCCCGCAACGCGGGCGCTGATTCTCGCACAGCCTTCCAGGCATCGGGCATGGCGGCCTCCGTCTCTGCCCGGGCAATCCGCTGGCCCAGGTCCGACTGGTACCACTGCTCCACCGTCTCCAGCTCGGCGCTGTCGAGGTCATCATCGAGATCCGTCACCAGACGGGCCTGTATGCGCTGCGGGTCGAAGGCGCCACTGCCAATGGCTGCGATGGTTTCGGCGACGATGGGGTCCACCTGGCCGGTGCCCACCAGGCCGTCACGGATACCGTCCTTCAGCAGCAGCCGGGACTGTTCGGCAATCGTGCCCAGGGGCGACAGGCTGACCACCGACTCCGCCAGGGCGGAAGCCCGGGCGGCAGGGGCCAGGATCATGGCCAGCAGCGACCCAGCGAGGATAAAGACAGCGGTGGTCGGTGCGGTGACCCGGGAATACGCATGCTGCATGACTGTGCCCCATCAATGGATATCAGGCACGTTTATGCCACGGGCGCCCTGTCCGGGCAAGGCCGGGAGCCGCGTTTTCAATGACGGTTTGGTCAGGGTCCGGAAAGACCCTCGCAGGGAGGTGTCAGCCCTGCCCGGCCCGGGACCGCACGAACAGATTCTGCTGGGCAACGCCGATGCGGCCCTGCTCATCATAGATATCAGAACGGGTCAGGCCGATACCATTGGATTCCACCGTCATGCGGCTGTCCAGGGCCACCCACTCACCCCTGGGGTGCCGGTGCAGGTAGACGGTGAGGTCTGTATTCACGAAGGTGTACTCGTCGATGGGCAGAATCCAGCTCAGGCCATTCCCGAAGTCGGCCGCTGCCACCGCCCGCATGGCCGGCGACGTTTCTTCGCCGGCGACTATCGGGCACCTCAACCGGAACCAGGCCGCGGCAGGGCCCGGTGCCAGGGTCTGGCCATGGGCCACGCGTATCTCCATGGCGGTGTAGTGGAAGGAGGTCACCTGCTCCATGCCCGGAACCAGGAGCGGCTCATGGCAGCGGTCGGGGCCAGACAACGGATGCCCCTCAAGGCGCGGCTCGATAGCCTGGGGCTCACCCCTGAGAAACAACGCCACGGCACGGGCCACTACGGTATCTTCATGACAGAGGCACAATTCCACCCGGCGCACGGACCGCCCCTTGCCCATGCTTGCGGTTACCCTCAGCGGCGCCAGCGGAACCGGACGCACCAGTTCCATGGTCAGCCTCGAAAGCAACATGTCCGGATCGGCAACTTGTTGTTCCGCATAGCCCGCCAGCAAGGCTGCCGGCGCTCCGCCGTGAAGCGCGTCCGGACTCCAGGGCCCGCGCCCCAGTTCGGAAGGGGTAAACATGTCCCCGTCGCGGACGAAAACGGAATCCGCAGCAATTTCGCTCATGGTCTACCACTCAGTGTCTGGTTGTTGCCTTCTTTATACCATCCCCCGCTCACCGGGCCCAAACGCAAAAAGGGTGCCCGAAGGCACCCCTGTCCTGCAGGCGTGTGCTGCTGTTACAGGCTGGCCAGCGCATCCTCGACAATCCGCAGGCCTTCTTCCAGCACGTCGTCCTCAATGGTGACCGGCATCAGGAAACGGATGCTGTTGCCGTACATACCGCAGCTGAGCAGGATCAGGCCGTGTTCCTTGGCGTAGGCGGTCACCCTGGCCGCCAGGTCGGCCCGGGGCTCGCGGCTCTGCTTGTCGGTCACCAGCTCGATGGCGGCCATGGGCCCCAGGTTACGCACATTGTCCACATGGCCGAATTTCTCCTGCCACTGGGCAAAGCGACTGGCCAGCTTGTCCCCCAGGGCCCGGCCCTTGCCCAGGATATCCTCTTCCTCGAACACCTCCATCACCGCCAGGGCCGCGGCGCAGGCGGTGGGGCTGCCGGTGTAGGTGCCGCCCAGGGAGTTGGGCCCGGAGGCGTCCATGACCCGGTCGGTGCCTACAATGGCGGAAATGGGCATGC
This sequence comes from Marinobacter sp., assembly GCA_048617055.1. Classification (GTDB taxonomy): domain Bacteria; phylum Pseudomonadota; class Gammaproteobacteria; order Pseudomonadales; family Oleiphilaceae; genus Marinobacter. The sequence goes on from JBMCIH010000094.1 coordinate 4,899, forward strand.
CATCGGCCATACTCTTGGCCATGGTCATGATGTCCGGCTCGACCCCGCTGTGCTCGATGGCGAACAGCTTGCCGGTGCGGCCGAATCCGCTCTGCACCTCGTCGACGATCATCAGCATGTCGTACTCGTCGCAGATGTCGCGGATCTTTTTCAGGAAGCTGGCGGGCGCCGGGTAGAAGCCGCCCTCACCCAGCACAGGCTCGATCACCACGGCGGCGGTATCCTTCGGATTGGCGTCGGTTTTGAGCACCATTTTCAGGCCGCGAACGGCCTCATCCTCGGACACACCATGGTAGGGCACCGGAAAGGGCGCACGGAAAACAGTGCCGGGCATGGGGCCGAAGTCGGTGGCGTAGGGGTTGACCTTGCCGTTCATGGCCATGGTCATGAAGGTGCGGCCGTGGTACCCGCCATCGAAGCAGATCACATTGGTCTTGCCGGTGGCGGCACGGGCCACCTTGAGGGCGTTCTCCAGGGCTTCCGCGCCGGAGTTGGCCAGCATCACCTTGGCATGGCCGCGCACCGGTGCCACCTGGCTGAGTTTTTCCGCCACCCTGACATAGCCCTCGTAAGGCATCACCGTCTGGCAGGTGTGCATCAGCTTGTCGAGCTGGGCCTTGACCGCCTCCACCACTTTCGGGTGGCGATGGCCGATGTTGAGCACACCGATACCGCCGGCAAAATCGATCATGCGCTTGCCATCGGCGTCCCACAGCTCGGCGTTCCGGGCGTGATCCGCAAACTGTTGGTTCGGGCTGGCAGCACCGGCTGCCACATACCGTTCTTTCAGCTTCTGCAGTTCTTCGTTCGTCATGCTTCGCCTCAGATCTGTTCAGAATGAGTTGGGAAATCTCTGCGTTCAGTATGGTCGAAGGAGGCCCCAGGTTGCCACCCCCACCCTCACGATTCCCGGGCACAGAGCCGAATCAATAAAATCTGCTTATAGTTATTGATCAGAAAAATTCAGTTGATTGATCATGACATCGCTTCCATAGTGGAACCCCTGCTCAAACGGTGACCAGCCAGTGCCTGGCTTCACCGCGCCCCGAACCGCAACACTGACGAAGGAGCCAGCCATGGATTTCCAGTATTCCAGCAAGGTCGAGGACCTGCGCAAGCAACTGACCGCTTTCATGGATGAATATATCTACCCCAATGAAGCCCTGTACCAGCAGCAGAAAGAAGAAAACCAGCAGCGGGGCCGAGCCTACGCCAGAGTGCCGATTGTTGAGGAGCTCAAGGAGAAGGCCCGGTCAGGGGGCCTTTGGAACCTGTTCCTGCCGGAGAAGGAGTATGGCCCCGGCCTGAGCAACCTGGAATACGCGCCGCTGGCGGAGATCATGGGCCGGGTGCTGTGGTCCTCGGAGGTCTTCAACTGCGCGGCGCCGGACACCGGGAACATGGAGGTGCTGGCCCGCTATGGCAGCGACGAGCAGAAGGCCACCTGGCTGCAGCCGCTGCTGGAGGGCCAGATCCGCTCGTCCTTCGCCATGACCGAGCCGGCGGTGGCGTCCAGCGATGCCACCAATATCGAGACCCGCATCCAGCGGGATGGCGACGACTATGTCATCAACGGCCGCAAATGGTTCATTACCGGCGGCTGTGGCGAGGCAACCCAGTTCTTCATCGTTATGGGCAAGTCCGACCCGGACAACGCCGACCGCCACAGGCAGCAGTCGATGATCATCGTGCCCAAGGACACACCCGGGGTGACCATCGTGCGGGATATGCCGGTCTACGGCTACTACCACGCGCCCAAGGGTCATCCGGAAATCCTGTTCGACAACGTGCGTGTACCGGCCAGCAACCTGATTCTCGGTGAGGGCCGCGGCTTCGAAATCGCCCAGGGCCGCCTTGGCCCCGGCCGCATCCATCACTGCATGCGGGTTATCGGCCAGGCCGAGAGGGCCTTCGAAATCATGTGCCAGCGACTGACCTCCCGCGAGGCCTTCCACAAGCGGTTGTCCGACCAGGGGGTATGGCGTGAGCGTATCGCCGACTGTCGCATCGCCATCGACCAGACCCGGCTGATGGTACTGCAGGCGGCACAGATGATGGACCTGGTAGGCAACAAGGTGGCCAGACAGCAGATCGCCATGATCAAGGTGGCGGCACCC
>JBMCIH010000095.1:0-6962 GCA_048617055.1 Marinobacter sp.
ATCCACCTGCCGCATGCACTGATGCAGTGCCAGCACGCTGATCTCCTCGTCGGCCAGCGCCTTCACCGAGCGCGCCAGAATGCCCGGCACCTTCATATCGGAACCAATGGCGGACACCAGAGCCACCTTGCGGGTGCTCAGCTCGGCATTGGGAAAGGTTTCCTCCAGTGCCTTGACCACGCGCTTGACGTGCTTGAGGGTGCTGTCGACGTAGTGGGTGATGGTGTTGGCGTTGGTGTCCTTGGACACAAAGCGCACTTTGAAGCGACTCAGCACCTCAAGGATTCTGCGGTCATAACCCGGCTCACCCTGCATGTCCTGGTCGAACACCTCGATGGCGAAGATCCCTTTGGCACCAGCAATGATCTCCACCCGGGGCTTCTCACTGACGTAATCGCCGGTGATCAGGGTGCCGGTATGCTCCGGCTCGAAGGTGTTCTTCACCCGCAGGGGGATCTCGTTCTGACGCAGGCCCTTGCCGGCCCGGGGGTGGATCGCCTCCATACCCAGGTTGGCCAGCTGGTCCGCCACGTCATAGTTGGTCCGGCCCAGGGGTACCACCTTATCGGCCCCGACAATGTTGGGGTCAGCCGAGCTGAGGTGATATTCCTTGTGAATAACAGCCTCGCGGGCGTTGGTGATGACCGCCACCCGGCTGAAGGTCATCTCGCTGTAACCCCGGTCGAAGGTGCGCATCAGGCCTTCCTTGCACTGGGCGTAACCGGTCACGATGGGCAGCTCCCGGCTCAGGTCCACGGCGTCGAAGGCCTGCTTCAGCTTGTCGTCCAGGGGCAGCAGCTCATTGTCACGCCAGCCTGTGAGATCCACGAAACGGGCGTTGATGCCTTCCTGCTGGAGTTTCAGGGCGGTGTTGAAGGCACTGTGGGCCTCGCCGATGCCCGCCAGCATCTCCCGCACCGTCAGCAGGTGCTCCTCGAGCTGGAACTGGCCGTAGGAACACAGCCGCTGCAGGTCGATCAGGCAGCCCCGGACACCCTCTACACGGTCGGTAATGAACTGGTCGGCCTGCTGCTTGAGCATGGGGTCCTCGAACAGCTCACCGTTGATGTCGGTAAGGAACTTCACCAGTTTGGTGAGATCGTCACCCCAGGCCCAGTCCGACTCGGCGTCGGCGAACAGGGCGTAAACGCCGGGCTCACCGGTTTTCTTGTGCTCCAGGAGCTCATTGGTCACACCGCCATAGGCGGAAACCACGAAAATGCGCTGGTACAGCTCATCTTTTTTGCGGCCGCCGATGATGATGTTGTCCCGGACCGCCTCGTAGTTGCTCATGGAGGTACCGCCGATCTTCTCGACAGTATGCAGTTGGCTCGTCATGGTGTTTCCGTCGTTATCCTGCAGAATGAATGGCCAGGGAGGTCAGATGGTCCCGCCCAACGAACCCGTTGGCCGGGACGCCGGCGCCACTAGGACGCCTCGCTGATCCCTTCCTGCATGATTTCATCCACACTCTCAGCCAGAATCTTAGCACCTTTTTTCAGGTCGTCCTCACTGGTGGTGAGCGGCATCAGGCACTTGATGACCTCGTCATTGGGGCCGCTGGTCTCAATGATCAGACCCTTCTCGAAGGCCCGGCTGGTAATGGCATCGGTCAGCTCGGCCTGCTTCGCCTCGATACCCCGCATCAGACCACGGCCCTTGAGATGGAACTCACCCGGGTACTTGTCGCAGATGGCCTGCAGGGCATCACCGAGCACTTTGGTCTTGGCCTTCACCTCATTGGCAAAGGCATCGTCTTTCCAGTAGGTCTCGATGGCCGCCCGGGCGGTAACGAACGCCATGTTGTTGCCCCGGAAGGTACCGTTGTGCTCACCGGACTCCCAGATATCCAGCTCCGGCTTGAACAGCACCAGTGCCATAGGCAGGCCGTAGCCACTCAGGGACTTGGATACGGTGACCATGTCCGGCTTGATGCCGGCGAACTCGAAGCTGAAGAACTCACCGGTGCGGCCGTTGCCCGCCTGGATATCGTCCAGAATCAGCAGCATGTCGTGCTTGCGACACAGCTTCTCAAGACCCTGTAGCCACTCGGCGCGGGCGGCATTGAGGCCGCCTTCGCCCTGTACCGCTTCCACAATGACCGCCGCCGGCGTCTCGATACCGGACGAGCCATCCGACAACACCTTGTCCAGAATGGCCAGAGTGTCGACATTCTCGCCCAGATAACCGTCATAGAACATGAAATCCACATTACCAAGTGGCATGCCCACACCGCCCCGGTGGTGCTTGTTACCGGTCGCCGCCACGGCACCGGTGGTGACGCCGTGGAAACCATTGGTGAAGGAGATAATGTTGGTGCGGCCCTTCACCTTGCGGGCCAGTTTCATGGCGGCCTCGACGCAGTTGGTGCCGGTGGGGCCGGTGAACTGCATCTTGTAGTCCAGGCCCCGGGGCTCGAGGATATGCTTCTTGTAGCTCTCGATGAAATCCTGCTTGGCGGTGGTGAACAGGTCCAGGCCCTGGCTGACGCCATCCGCCTCGATGTACTCGAGCAGCGCCTTCTTGAGAATGTCGTTGTTGTGGCCGTAGTTCAGGGACCCGGCCCCGGCCAGGAAGTCCAGGTATTCCTTGCCGTCTTCCGTGTAGAGGTGCGCGTTCTTGGCCCGGTTGAAAACCACCGGAAAGGCCCGTGAATATACGCGTACTTCGGATTCAGTGGATTTGAAGATTTCCATGGTCTTGCCTCTTAGCATGTACAGGTTCGAGGTGGTAATGCAGGTGCCGGCGGGGATTCACTCGCGCCGGCACGCCGCACAGCATCAGGGACGGTACGACAGGAATCCTCTCAGCCCTGCCGGCCCGTAAATGCGGTAACGATGCGATCAGCCCTTGCGGGTGAAGGGGCCTATGCGCAGCAGAAATTCGGAATCGTGCTGTCCGCCGAAATGCAGCTCTTTCTCGAAGTGCTCGTGGTACTTCACTTCCGCGCCCATGTCCCGGGCAAAGGACCGGAACAGTGCCCACGAGGCTTCGTTATCGTCGGTGATGGTGGTTTCCATATGGGTCACGTTACGGCATGCGTCCCGTGCCACGATCTCCTTGAGCATTCTCTTGGCGAGGCCCTGGCCGCGGCCCTTCTCATGAACGGCGACCTGCCAGACAAAGATGGTGTCAGGCTGTTTGGGGGGAATGTATCCGGAGATAAATCCGACCAGTTCGCCGTTCATCTCCGCCGCCACGCCGGTGTCGGCGAAGTGGCTGCACTGCAGCAGATTGCAGTAGATCGAGTTGGGGTCCAGCGGCGGGCATTCTGCCACCAGCTGGTGAAGCCGGAAGCCATCATCCTTGACCGGTGTGCGGAGGGTGATGGCGGTGGAATCTGATCCTTCGGTGGTCATGTTCAGCCTTTTCGCTGCAAACGTTAGTGGTAAATTATATAGACCACAAAACAAAAATCAACCGGATACCGGGAGCTCCGTGCGCACTGCCAGCGACGGCCTTAAAGCCGCCGCAACCGGCGGCTAATCTAACCTTAGATGACTTTTTCACCGGCGCCAGTGCCATGGACCAATTGTTCCACGGCTAACCCGGTGCCATTAAGAATACGATGGCGATATGACAGGGCTGCGTCACTGCCTGGAGGCCACAGCCTGTCGAACAGGGTGAGCCAGGGTCCGGGCGGGAAAGACACAGGAACCAGCGCGGCGCTGACGGGCAGAGGAGAGGGCAGCGGGTACGCCCCCCCGGGCGGCGCTGATACACCAAGCCTTGCTACCAGTCCGGCGGCGTCCCCTGCCAGGTTGCCCATGCCGGCGGAGCCATTGTTCAGCAGTATCCGTGACCGGCCAGCGACCTCGAGATGGCGCATCACCGGCAGGCAGGTATGGGTGCTGATGATCACATCGGCACCGGTGCGGCGGAACCAGTCAGCCAGTTGATCATTGCCCTGCTGTGTCAGCACTTCATGGGACAGCCCCCAGCCCGCCAGCGACTCCGGGTCACCGTGCAGAACTACAACCTTTAGGCCTCCAAAGATCAGGCAGCGAAAACGGGACAGATCCGCCAGCATGTCCTGAAGGTCGGGGTGCTTTCCCGCCACCGCCTGCAGACGCTCCATGATGCGGTTGGACCTTGCCACCACGGCGTCATCCACGAAGTCCGGGTAGGCACAGCCGCAGCCGGCACCGTCACCGGGGCGACCCAGTTCGTACTCCACATTGCCGGTAATGGCGTCGTGGGCCAGCACCCGGGTGTTGATGTCCCGGAACAGCCTGTCCTCCCGATTGAACCAGTTGAAGTCACCGTTGAAGAGCAGCTTCACCTGCAGACCGCTCTGCCGCTCACGGGCTGCCATGGCTTCGATTTCGTCCAGGGCGAAGGGGTTACCGTAGAGGCCACCGATCACATAGAGCACATCGGCATCGCAGACCTGCGGCGCAGCCGTGAGCTGCTCCGGTTGGTACCGGTAGTGCAGGGGGCAGCTACGGCCTTCTGTCATGGACGCGCCCCGGTTGTAGCCAGGGAACGGCCGGCAAGGCGGCGCAGCACCAGTGGCAGGAAGAAACCCCCTGTACAGATCAGGATGCCCCAGGCATTGGTGCCCAGCAGCAGCGCGTAGGCGCCCTCACCGATGGCCCAGGACCGGGGTATCCAGCCGATCGTCAGCAGCACCCCCAGGGCCAGCCCGGTCCAGAAGCTGAGGTGAAAACTCCAGGGGGACCAGCCGGTGAAACCATAGAACAGGAAGACCGGCGCAAGCCCCATCACCATGGTGCCGGAAATGGTAGTGGCCTTGAGGATATCAGTGCCGGCAAACATGGGCAGGTTACCGAGGATGGCGAACACAACCATCACCACCGCCCCCACCCTCATGCCGGGCAGCCGGTCCGTCGCTTTTTTTGCCAGCCGGGGCAAGTCAACGGCGATAGACTTGGAGAAGGAAGTAAAGGTGGAATCCAGGGTGGAGCCGGCGGAGGTCATCATCACCACGCTCATCAGGAACAGGGGGGTCAGCCCCAGGGCTTGCCCCACTGCCGCCGGGGCATTGCCCCCCGCCTCGATACCCTGGAGCCGGGCATGCACCCCTACCAGACTGAAGACGAACACCGCCACGAACCCGAGCAGACCGGCCACCACGAAGCTCCTGAGCATGGCCTTCTCCCGGTTCACAAAGCCCCGGTCGGTGAGTACCGGATCGTGGAAGGGGTAGCTGAACAGCTGCAGCCCCGCCACCAGCAGCAGGTCCATGCCCGCCTCCAGCCGGAACTCACCGGTGGTGAGCAGGGTACCCACGCTGTTGGCCGGCACAATAAGGAACAGCACCGCCGCCACAAAGAATACGAACACCACGGCCTGGATCACATCGGTAAAAATTGAGCTGCGCAGACCACCCTTGAGGCTGTAGGCGAGGGTAAAGGCGGTGAACACCATCGCCGCCGTGTAATAGGGCCATTCTCCGGCGCTACCGAAGTAACCGCCCACAACCGCTGTATTGCTCCACACTTCGTTGTAGAGACGGATGAGGATGGCAGCGGCAAAGCTCAGGGCCGCCAGCCGGCCAAAGCGGGAGATGAGGAATTCCTGCAGGCTGCCGGCCCCGGTCTGGGTACGGATCAGGTAGATGATGTAGCCGGCCACCGGGATGGAAAGCCAGTAGGTGGCGTAGGCCAGCCCGCCGGTCACCCCGTAGGCGGCCCCCAGGTTGGCGGCGTTGGTCACCGACTTGGCAAAGATCCAGCTGATGAAGATGGATGCGGTCAGTGACCACTGACCTACCGGCCGCCCCTGGTCATCGGCGCCCTTGTAGAAGGATTCAGGGTTATGGCTTTTCGGTGACAGGACGTACATCACCACCCCGTAGACAATCAGAAAGCCCCAGAACAGGGTGGCTTCGCTGCCGGACATCGGTTAATTCCTCTTTGTGTTGGCCACGGAATCCACGGAAGAACACGGAAGGAAAAGAGGAAAGACTTTTTTAGCCACTAAATCTTCTTTTTGTTTGTCTTTTTTCCGTGTTCTTCCGTGGATTCCGTGGCCAATCAATCTTTCTTGTTCCCCACTCTTTCCGTGGCAGTGTTCTTTTATTCAGGCGCCCCGCAGCTGGCCCCGAAGCGGTAACAGGCGAAGCACCGGTGGTGGCGCAGCATGATGCGCTCATCCATGCTCTCCGCCAGGGTGCCGCCCAGGTCGTACCGGGGGTCGTCGTCCACCAGGGTGCAGGCGTAGACCCGTACCTGGTCCTTCTTCTTCACCAGCATGCGGGTATAGGTGCACATGAAGTGGGCACGGGATTCCCGGGTGGGGTACTTTTCCATGCAGGTTTCGGTGATTTCCGGGCTGCCGTCATCGGAACCCGGCGTGCCCAGATCAGGAAACGCCGTGAAGGCCAGGGTTTCGGGAATGCCCCATTGCCGGAAAATACCCCGGAAAGCGTCTTCTACCTGGCGCGGGTCCTCCATCGGATCGCTCTGCCGCGCGACGGACACTTTGAAACCCTGCCCCACCAGCCAGCGGATGCCTTCCAGTGCCTTTTTAAAGCTGCCCTCGCCCCGGTCCACATCATGGCGGGCGGCGTCCGGGTAGTCGAGACTGACCCGGAAATGGATCGGGTGGGGATTGTCCAGCAGCGGCAGCACCTGGTGCCGGCGTTTCAGCAGGGGATCGGTGGCATTGGTCAGTACAAAGCAGGGGCGGTGCTGGCTGGCGTAGTCCAGGATATTGACGAAATCCCGGATCACGAAGGGCTCACCACCGGTGAAGGAGAACTGCTCCACCCCCATATCGAGGGCTTCGTGGATAAAGGGTTTCACATCACTGAGCTTCATCCCCGGAATCCGCCCATCCCCCGGGTGGGAGCCTTCCAGGCAGAAAGGACAGGCCAGGTTGCAGGCGGTGCCGGTGTGGATCCACAGCTCCTTCAGCCGGTCAGCGTCGATATACCCGCGGGGCTCGCCGCTCCGGGTGTGGGTCCAGCTGTCCCGGGCCCGTGGCTCCAGGACGTC
>JBMCIH010000096.1:0-6931 GCA_048617055.1 Marinobacter sp.
CAACACTCCCTGTTCCCCTGGAAAACCGTGAAGGAAAACGTTGCCTTCGGGCCGCTGATGGCCGGCGCCGGCAAGTCGGAAGCGTCCAGCATTGCCCGTACCTTTCTGTCGCTGGTGGGCCTGGCGGCGTTCGAGAACGCCTACCCCAACACCCTGTCCGGCGGTATGCAGCAGCGGGTGGGCATCGCCCGCGCCCTGGCCAACTACCCCAGCGTGCTGCTGATGGACGAGCCCTTCGGCGCCCTTGATGCCCAGACCCGCACCATGATGCAGGAGAACCTGCTGGAGATCTGGAGCGAGTTCCACAACACGGTGGTGTTCGTCACCCACGACATCGACGAGGCCGTCTTCCTGTCCGACCGCATTGTGGTGATGAGTGCCAGCCCTGGCCGCATCATCGCGGACATTCCGGTGGACCTGCCCCGGCCCCGGGAGCAGTCGCTGCTGACCAGCCCGGACTTTATGGAACTGAAACGGCAGTGCCTGGCCCTGATCCGCCGGGAGACCCTCAGCGCCTTCGAACAGCAGAACAGGGCGGGGTGAACCATGAACCTGTTCAAGCCGACATCGTCTGCACTCGCCATAACCTGTCATGACAAGCGGGAGGGCACAGCATGAACAACGCCACCCAACTGATGGCCGGGCATTCGCCGCTGCCGCTGTACGTGCAGATCCGCGACAGCCTGCGGCGCCAGATCCTGGAGGGCCACTACCAGGTCCACGAACGCCTGCCCTCCGAGAACGCCATGATGAAGACCTTCGGGGTCAGCCGGATCACCATCCGCCAGGCCCTGCGGGACCTGCACAACGAGGGGCTGGTGTTCTCCGCCCAGGGCAAGGGCACTTTTGTCAGCAAGCCCAAGGCGGTGCAGAACGTGCAGCGCCTGGAAGGCTTCGGCGAGGCCATGGCCGCCCAGGGCTACGAGGCGTCCGCGCGGGTGCTGAGCATCCAGCAGCTGAAAGGCCCCAAGGCGGTGGCTGCGGCGCTGGATCTGCACCCCGGCGAAGAGGTGGTGGAAGTCAAGCGCGTGCGCTACCTGAACCGGGAGCCGGTGTGCGTGGAAAACAGCTACTTCCCGCTGGATGTGGGCCGGCCAATGTTCAGCCTGGACCTGTCCGGCGACATTTTCCCCATTCTGGAAAATCACTTCGGCCTGCCCCTGGGCGGCGCCGACATCAGCCTGGACGCCATCCTCGCCGATGAAGAGGCCCAGCAATACCTCAACCTGCCGGCCGGCGAGGCCCTGCTGCGGGTGGAACGGCTTACCCACCACCGGGACGGGCGTCCCATCGACTTCGAGTACCTCTGCTATCGCGGCGATTCCTTCAAATACCAATTCCGGATCGACCGGAAATAGGAGCACCTGATGAAGATCAACGACATTCCCGTAATCGACACCGACGTACTGGTCATCGGCGGCGGCACCGCCGGACCCATGGCGGCCGTGACCGCCAAGGAGCAGGACCCGAACCTGAAAGTCATGCTGCTGGAGAAAGCCAACGTCAAGCGGTCCGGCGCCATCTCCATGGGCATGGACGGCCTCAACAACGCGGTCGTGCCCGGCCACGCCACGCCGGAGCAGTACGTCAAGGAAATCACCATCGCCAATGACGGCGTGGTCCACCAGCCGGCATTGATGGCCTACGCCACCCGCTCGTTCCCGATGATCGAGAAGCTGGACTCCTGGGGCGTGCACTTCCAGAAGGACGAGACCGGCGACTACGACATGAAGAAGGTGCACCACCTAGGCACCTACGTGCTGCCCATGCCCGAGGGCCACAACGTCAAGAAGATCCTCTACCGGCGCCTGCGCCGCAACCGGGTGGAGATCGAGAACCGCTACACCGCCACCCGCCTGCTGAAGGACCCGGAGGGCAGGATCGCCGGCATGATCGGGGTGAACACCCGCACCGCCGAGCCCATCATCATCCGCGCCAAGGCGGTGATTATGGCCACCGGCGCCGCCGGCCGTATCGGCCTGCCCACCTCCGGGTACCTGTTCGGCACCTACGAGAACCCGGCCAACAATGGCGACGGCCATGCCATGGCCTACCACGCCGGTGCCGACCTGGCGAACCTGGAATGCTTCCAGGTGAACCCGCTGCTCAAGGACTACAACGGCCCGGCCTGCGCCTATGTGACCGGCCCCCTGGGCGGCTTCACCTCCAACGCCTTCGGCGAGCGCTTTATCGAGTGCGACTACTGGTCCGGCCAGATGATGCTGGAGTTCTTCAAGGAGCTGGAGTCCGGCACCGGCCCGGTGTTCCTCAAGCTGGACCACCTGGCGGAAGAGACCATCCAGGAAATCGAGACGGTACTGCACACCAACGAGCGCCCCAGCCGTGGCCGCTTCCATGAGGGCCGGAAGGTGAACTACCGCCAGCGCATGGTGGAAATGCACATCTCCGAGATCGGCTTCTGCTCCGGCCACTCCGCCTCCGGCGTGTGGACCGACGAGACCGGTGCCACCACGGTGCCGGGCCTCTACGGCGCCGGCGATATGGCCAGCGTGCCCCACAACTACATGCTGGGGGCCTTCGTGTACGGCCAGATCTGCGGCGAGAGCGCCGCGGAATACGTCAAGTCCCGGGGTGAGGCGAAACTGGACGAGGCCTTTATCAGGGCCGAACTGGAGCGTATCCAGGCCCCCATGAAGGTGACCGACGGCATTCCCCCGGAGCAGATGGAGTACAAGGTGCGCCGGCTGGTGAACGACTACCTGCAGCCCCCCAAGGTCACCAAAAAGATGGAGATCGGCCTGGAGCGCATCCTTGCCGTCCGTGAGGACGTGCCGCAGCTGTGCGCCCGCGACCCCCACGAACTGCTCCGGGCCATGGAAGTGCAGTCCATCATCGACTGCGCCGAGATGGCGGCCCGTGCGTCCCTGTACCGCACTGAGTCCCGCTGGGGCCTGTACCACTATCGCGTCGACTGCCCGGACCAGAACAATCAGGACTGGTTCTGCCACACCCGCCTGTACAAGGACGAGAACGGCAACATGGCCAGCGGCAAGCGCCCCGTCGCCGACTACATCGTGCCCCTGGGTGAAGAGAAGGACGCCTACAACAAGCTGCGGGTAAAGAAAGCCGCCAACGCCTGAGCCAACGAATCGAGAGAGGAAACGACCATGCCTATCGCCAATCATCACTCCAGCGTCCCGGTCATCGTGGACGAGGACAAGTGCATCGCCGACAAGGGCTGCACCGTGTGCATCGACGTCTGCCCCCTGGATGTCCTGTGGATCAACGAGGACACCGGCAAGGCCCACATGAAATACGACGAGTGCTGGTACTGCATGCCCTGTGAGGCGGACTGCCCCACCGATGCCGTCACCGTCAACATCCCCTACCTGCTGCGCTGAGGTGAGCCATGAAAACCTATGACGACCCCGAACTGCAGGCCATCGCCGTCAAGCTGGCCTCCGACGACCCCGGCATCCGCCGGGTCGGCGTGCTCGACCTGGTGGACTCCGGCGAGCCGGAGGCGGTGGAACTGCTGCTGCTCGCCCTGCGGGACAGCGACACCGCCGTGCGCCAGGAAGCCGCCAAGGTGGTGGATGAATTCGAGGCGGCCGACATGGCCGACGCCCTGATATCGGCCCTCGGTGACAGCGACGAGGTGGTCCGCAACGCCGCTGCCCATGCCCTGGCGGACCTGAAGGACCCGGCCATGGCGGCCCCCTTGCTGGAGGCGCTGGAAACCAGCTCTGACGGCTTCGTGGTGGCCGGCATCCTGCGGGCCCTCAAGCCGCTGCGCAACCCCGGAGCCCAGCGACCGGCCCTGGCCCGTCTCGGTGATGCTGACCCCCAGGTGCGGCGGGAAGCCGTGGGGGTACTGGGCTGGCTGAAACAACCCGAAAACCTGCCCGCCCTGGTGGAGGCTGCCCAACACGACGGCGACCCGGAAGTGCGCCGTGCCGCCACTGGTGCCCTGGTCTACGCCAGCCCGCAGCAGGTGGGCCAGGCCCTGATCGGGCTGCTCACCGATGACCACTGGCAGGTGCGCTGCGAGGCCGCCAACAGCATCGGCAAGCTCGACCATCAGTCCGCGGTGCCGGCGCTGATGGCCGCCACCCGCGACGAACTCTGGCAGGTGCGTGAAAAGGCCGTGGACGCCCTGGGCAAGCTCGGCTCCGTACAGGCCATACCGGTGCTTGGCGAATGCTCGCAGGATGCCATGAGCAACCTGCGCAAGGCCGCCATCGGGGCGCTGGGCACCATCGGCCACAGCGATGGCCTGCCCTATGTGCAGACCGCCATGGACGACCCGGACCCGGACGTGCGCAAGCTGGCCCGCTGGGCCATGTCGAAGCTGGACAACGCCGCCTGAGGAGAACGTGTAAGAACTATTGCGCTTGGCTATGCGTCGTTAAATTCCGGCTCAAAGTGCTCATTTATTGCACATAAACTGCGCCTTTTCGCCGAAATCTGCCTAGCCTGGCCGGCGCTCATGACGTTCTTACACGCCCTCCTGAACCAAAAGCGGTGGCCTCGGGCCACCTGAGTAAGGGAGAAACCCAATGACCTTTGTCGTCACCGAAAACTGCATCCGCTGCAAGTACACCGACTGCGTCGATGTGTGCCCGGCCGACTGTTTTCACGAAGGCCCCAACTTCCTGGTGATCAATCCAGACACCTGCATCGACTGCAGCCTGTGTGTCACGGAATGCCCGGCGGAGGCCATCTTCGAGGAATCCGACCTGCCCGAGGATCAGCGCCACTTTATCGGGCTGAACGCCGAGCTGGCCCAGGTGTGGCCCGTGATCAGCGAAATGGGGTCGCCTTTGCCGGACGCCGAGCAATGGGTCGACCAGGGCAACAAGCTGCAGTTTCTCGAAAGGTAACCCATGAGCCAACTTGTCATAACGAGTTTGAAAGCCCTGGCCGTGGTGGTTGCGCTGCTGACCGCCAGCCAGAGCAGCGCCCGGCCCCTGGAGATCGCCGTGAACACCGTTCAGATGCCGGAAGCACCTGCTGAACCTGTTATCCGCGAACCGACTACCGATGTTGAAGGAGTAACACCATGACTGCTGAAGCCCTCGCTCAAAACAGCACGGCCACGGAACCACCCAGTCAGATCCGCCTGCGCCGCAAACAGAAAATGGTGGAGATCACCTGGCCCGATGGTCTACAGGGCCGCCTGAGCTGCCTGATGCTGCGCAAGGCCTGCGCCTGTTCCGGCTGCACCAGTGCCCGCCGCCAAGGCGCCATCAGCCTGATCGACGCCGACATCGGTATCGACAACCTCAATGCCCATGGGGTCAGTGCCATGCAGTTTCACTTCAGCGATGGACACAACCGGGGCCTCTACCCCTGGGCCTACCTGCGCCAGTTGTGTGAGCAGGTGTCATGAACACTGCTGCCCGAGCGCTGGGTCACCCGTGGGCGCTTCCGCTCAAACGGCGCTACCCCGGGGCGGCCCTGTGCGTGGTGATCGCCCTGGCGGGCAGTTTCCTGGCGGAACACTACGGCGCGCCGGCACTGGTGCTGGTGTTGCTGCTGGGTTTCGGCTTTGCCAGCCAGGCGGGCGATGAACGCATGCGCCCGGGGGTCGAGTTTTGTGCCCGCCCGGTGCTGCGCATTGGCGTCGCCCTGCTCGGTGCCCGTATCGGCGCGGAGCAACTGATGGCCGTGGGCAGCCTGCCCCTGCTGGTGGTGCTCACCTGCGTGCCCCTGACCATCGGCAGCGCGCTGTTGCTGGGCCACTGGCTGCAGCTGCCCCGCATGCAGAGCCTGGTGGCGGGTGTGGCGGTGGCCATCTGTGGCGTGTCGGCGGCAGTGGCGGTAGCCGCCGTGATCCCCCAGGGAAAACTCGAGGAACGCCGCCTGCTGGGGGTGGTGGTGGGCGTCACGGGGCTGGGCACGCTGTCAATGCTGCTGCTGCCGCCCCTGTTCAGCACGGTCGGCTTCAGCGACCTGCATGCCGGCCTGTTACTGGGTGCCACCATTCATGACGTGGCCCAGGCCGCCGGCGCCGGTTACCTGGTTTCCGACCCTGCCGGTGACATCGCCACCCTCACCAAACTGCTTCGGGTGGCCCTGCTGGCACCGCTGATCCTGCTGTTGGGCGCGCTGCTGAACGACCGCAGTTCAGGCCCCGCCGACCACCCCTGGTTCCTGCTGGGGTTCGTCGCCCTGTTTGCCCTCAACAGCCTGGGCTGGCTTCCCGAGGCACTGCGCCAGCTGCTGGTGCAGGCCTCCGGCGCCTGCCTGCTGGTGGTCATGGCCGCTTTGGGCATGCGCACCAGTCTCGGCGCCATTATTGCCCAGGGCTGGCGGCCCATGGCCCTGCTGGCCGGCCTGAGCAGCCTGCTGGTAGTCGCCGCCATGGCCTCACTCGCCCTTTATGCTCACTGACTCAACCTGAACCAAGGAGAAAACACCATGGCTGCACTGGGAAAAGAAAGCGTTATCAGCGTTCACCACTGGAACGACACCCTGTTCAGTTTCCGCACTACCCGTGACCAGAGCCTGCGGTTCGAGAACGGCCACTTCGTGATGATCGGCCTGCCGGTGGACGGCAAGCCGCTGTTGCGGGCCTACAGCATCGCCAGCGCCAACCACGACGAGTATCTGGAGTTTCTCAGCATCAAGGTGCCGGACGGCCCGCTGACCTCCCGCCTGCAACACCTCAAGGAAGGGGACGACCTGTTCGTCAGCCGCAAGCCGGTGGGCACGCTGGTGATGCACGACCTCAACCCCGGCAGGCACCTGTACCTGTTCGGCACCGGCACCGGCCTGGCGCCCTTCATGAGCATTATCCGCGACCCGGAAGCCTACGACCGTTTCGACAAGGTGATCCTGGTGCACTGCGTGCGGCAGGTGAGCGAGCTGGCCTACCACGACTACCTGACCGAAGAGCTGCCCCACCACGAGTTTCTGGGTGAATACATCCGCGACAAGCTGGTGTACTACCCCACCGTTACCCGTG
>JBMCIH010000097.1:0-6914 GCA_048617055.1 Marinobacter sp.
GCGTCCATCCGCCATGCCATTTCCCGGCTGAGCCGCTTCGCGGGCACCTCCGACCCCGTAGTCATCTCCGGTCACAGCGGTACCGGCAAGGAGGCGGCAGCCCGTTTCGTTCATGATCACTCACGGGTCCGCCACAGGCCACTGATCGTCATAAATTGCGCCGCCCTGCCCGCATCACTGACCCAGAGTGAGCTGTTCGGCCACGAGAAAGGCGCCTTCACCAATGCCACAGGGCTCCGGGTTGGCCGCATCGAGGCCGCGGATGGCGGCAGCCTGCTGCTGGTTGGTATTGATGAGTTGTCGCTGGAACAACAGTCCTCGCTGTTACGTTTTCTGCAAGAAGGGGTTATGGAACGGGTCGGCTCCAACGAGGCCATCCACGTGCGTGCCCGGCTCATTGCCACCGCTTCCACCCCCCTGAAGGAACTGGTCCGCCAGGGCCGGTTCCGCCAGGATGTGTTCTTCCGGCTGGGGGAAATGAGCGTCGAACTGCCATCGCTGAAAGATCGCCTGGAGGATATCCCCCTGCTGGTGGAGAAGCTGCTCGAACATATGCCTCCCGCCCTGCCGTCAAAGCCCCTCAGCCCGGCCGCCCTCCAGCAACTGATGGCCTATTCCTGGCCGGGCAATCTGCGGGAACTGCAAAACCGGTTGCGACAGGCCCTTCTGCTCGGGGGGAATCCCCGCATCGAACCCATGGACCTGGGACTGGCGGGGATCCCTCCTCACATCCGGGACCAGCACGACCTGAGCCTGGCCCAGTTCCGGGCACGGGCAGAGCGTCAGGCCCTGCAATGCAGCCTCGCCCTTTCGCGCCAGAATGTTTCAGCCGCCGCCCGGCTGTTACGGATTTCCCGGGCCTCGCTCTATCGGCTGATCGACAAGTACCAGTTAGCGGGCCCGGACACCATCCACCCGGCCACCCCACCCGAACGTCACCATCGTCGCTAAGGAGTTACCATGATCCGTTCCAGCTACCTGACTGCCACCCTGGCATTGCTGCCGATCACGGCGTTCTGCCAGCAGCCGCCCGCCGAGGCAACCGTTGGCTCGGAGGCCAGAGAGGCCTCCTCCAGCCAGGCAACCGATGTGGCCTCCATTACCTATGACCGCGGCATTGTCACATCACCGGGCAGGATTACCCTGGAGCCCTCCATTTCCTACGCCCACAGTAATTCCACGGTGGTGGCGGTGGAGGGCTATACGGTCATCCCGGCCCTGCTGGTGGGGCTGATCAATATCTCCGAAGTCCAGCGGGATATCTTCACCGGCGCCCTGGCCATGAAATACGGCTTCACCAGTCGCTTCGAGGCGGGTGTGCGTGTCCCCTACCTGATCATCAATGAAGACCTGCGGGAGCGGGAGGTGTTCCAGGGCACACCGCTGGACACCATTCGCGAGTCCTCCGGAGACGGGCTCGGGGATGTGGAGGTGTCCGCCCGCTATCAGCTCAACGATGGTATTGGCGGCTGGCCCTACCTGGTCGGCAGCCTGCGGATCAAGGCGCCCACCGGTGATGGGCCCTATGATGTCGACCAGCGCGTACTGTTCGACAGCAATGACAACCCGGTCGGCGTGGAGCTGCGGGACCGCCCCACCGGCTCCGGCTTCTGGTCCTTTGAACCGGGTATCTCGTTTATCTATCCCACCGACCCGGCCGTGCTGTTCGGCAATCTCAGCTACGTGTGGACCATGGAAGAGGATGAAGGCCGGGCGAACGGCGGCACCATCGACCCAGGTGATGTTATCCGGTTCGGCTTCGGAATGGGCTTTGCCTTTAACGAACGCACGTCGTTCAGCCTCGGCTATGACCATTCGATCATTGGCGAAACCGACTACGAGCTGGACAACAGCCTGTTCGACACCCGTTTCGAAAGAGTACACGTGGGCTCACTGACCTTCGGCCTTTCCCAGCGGCTGACCCGGGATACCAGCCTGAGTACATCGGTCAGCGTGGGGGTCACCGACAACGCACCGAATGCTGAGATCACCCTGCGATTGCCGATCAGCCTGTAGCGTCGCGGTATCAGCGGCCCAGCAGCAGATTGAGGTGCTCGCCCAGGTGCAAGGGCACCTGCTGACGGCCGGACAGGTTGTTAAGCTCGATGTTGAGCTGGTGGATGTTCTGGATTACCGACGCATTCAGACTGTTCTGAATGACCGTGGTCCAGCTGCCTCCACCGGCACCGTGCCCCACCGCCACCCGGGTGCCGGCGGGCTGATCGGGCTGCATGACCTGGACCACGGTTTCCATACGGTGGGCCACTTCTGTGCTGATACGACGGTTCAGATCGGGAATGGTCAGGCGGTTAATGATCAACTCCTGGCCGTTAACGGCAACAATCTGGTCAAGCCCGATGGAAATTTCCAGACCATCCTGCAGGAAACCGCCCCGCAGCCGGTCCAGTTCCTCGTCCGCCAGTGCCACCCCGGACAGCTGCAATACGTCTTTGGCCGGTACCGCCGCCAGTAAAAGGCCTGGTGAGAGCAACGCGGCCCCGACAAGCAACCTGAATAAACTGTTCATTATCACCACTCCCTTGTTGAGGGCCAGTAAGGCAGGGTGTGGGCTCCCGGCAACTCCCGTAGCCCGCTGCCGACGGGCGCCCGTGCCAGTTCCGGCCAGTCTCCGTCACTGCGGAACGTGGCGCGTCCTTCCTGCAGGTGGCTGCGGATAACAAAAGCAGTACCATCCCAGTATTCCCCGAACTCACCGTGACGGTAGGCTTTCAGCCCCCTTGCGGGGTCACCGACCAGTACCTCCTCGTCGCTGATGCCCTTGATGACCACGAAATGCCGGAAACCCCGGATGTTGATCAGCACGATCACCGGCAGCCGAACCTGTTCCCGCAGCCCGGCCAAATCCATGCGGAAACCATCCGCCTGATATCCTTCCATTTCCAGGTAACGCTTCATGTCCAGCAGGGAGAACCCCTCACGGCGGACTTTTTCTTCATCCGCCACGGCAAACATGGAGCGGAACACCTCCTGTTCCGTTACTTCATGCCCGTAGTGGTAGGACAGTAAGGATGCCACCGCTGCTGACCCGCAGCTGAAGTCGTATTGCTGGCGGATCACTTCCGTAAACGTTTTCTCACGGTAGCTCTCCACCGGTACCGCCAGATCGCCGCCGATACCCGGCACGATTACCGAGCCGGCCTGAGTCTGGGGCCAGAGCAGGCTGCACATCAGCCCCGTTGCCAGCACTGCGAACCTGCCCATGGCCTGCCTCCGGTTACTGATTGATGAGTATGTTGATCTGGGTGCTGTCCTGGATGACCACCTGGTTGCCGGTATTCTGGATCACCGTGGCAATGCCGTTCATATGGCTGAAGGCACTGTCTGACAGATAGTTATCACCTGTGACCACCTCGCCCGACAGCACGTTGTCAGCCACCGATGCATTCTGCTCGGTGTCATTGACCTGCCACTGCATGGTGAGGCCCTGTCGACCGGTGGCACCGGCAAGCTGACCGTCCGTCAGCGGCGGGGCGTGCATCCATTGCTCTGCCGCGACAGGCACCACGACACACGCCAGGCCCAGCAAAACACACGGCCGCAGAGTCCTTCTGATGACGTTACCCATGGCCTTTCTCCTGAAAAAGGGCCGCGCCGCCCATGGGGCAGGCGACCCGTTTTCCCTAGTTGCCAGTGCTCAGGTTGGACATGACACTGACATTGGCCTGGGTCACGCTTCCTGTCCCCACGTTCTGGGCAAACGCACCAACACCGGTGAAGTTGGCAGAACCCCCGGAGATTTCGTTGTGGTTGCTGACATGGGTGTAGGAGCCACCGCTGGCACCACCGTAGGTGGTTGCTGTACCCGATACACTGCCATCCAGATCCGCATTATTGAGGAACACGTCCAGATCCAGTCTGAGCGAGTTATCGGAACTGTCGTTGCCGCTGTCAGATACAGTGGTGTTGCCACTGTCTGCAATGTTGGTGGAGTTGTCGGAACTGTTATTTCCGCTATCCGCCACATTGATGGAGTTATCGGAGTTATCCGAATTATCGCTGTTATCGGAATTGTCGGAGTTATCCGAGTTATCCGAGTTATCGTTTCCACTGTCAGCGATCTTGAACGAATCGGTGACAGCGGTGCTGTTGTCCGAATTGTCCGAGTTGTCGGAATTATCCGAATTGTCGGAATTGTCGGAATTGTCTGAGTTGTCCGAGTTGTCCGACCTATCGTTTCCACTGTCTGCAATCTTGAACGAGTCGGCTACATCGGTACTGTTGTCCGAACTGTCCGAGTTGTCGGAATTGTCCGAATTATCGGACATGTCATTGCCACTGTCGGCGATCTTGAACGAGTCGGCAACATCGGTACTGCTGTCCGAATTATCCGAGTTGTTCGAGTTGTCCGTGGAGTTATCATTGCCGGAATCGGTGTTGCCGGAATAGTCATTGTTGGCAGTGGAGGTATTATCCGCGTTGGTATTCGGATCTCCGTCGCCCCCCTGATCGGCGTAGGCAAAGCCGGAAACACCCAGTGCTACTGCAATGGCCGCAGCCAGCATGCTCTTTTTGGTATTCATGATATCGCTTCCCTCTACATTGTTTGGCTCTTGGTTGTCCGGGGCCTCCCACACCTGAGCGCTCACAGGTACTCCTTGCACCGGGCCCGCAGAGGGCAAGAGTGCGATTCCTGTGCCACAATTCCGCATGTTGCTTAAGTTAATGATTTAAAATATAAAAAATGGAAACCAGAACGACCGGGGATGGGCTTGCTGATGGGTTCTGTCGCAGCGCTGAGACAAGGTTCTCCGGGCGGACCTCCCGGGAAGCTGTTTTATATCAAGAATTCATAGACATAGATCGAAATCACTACTGTAAAGCAGAAATACAGATTTCCGTTTAGCCTGAAGACAGAGCAGCCCGGCGAACCGGGCTGCTCCAGTGACGAGCCGGGTCAGACTGGTGTCCGGTCTGGTCAATTCGTTAATCGACAGAGCCACTGCGGGCGCGGCGCTGTCGCCAGTCGCCGAAATCCTCGATCAGCTTGTAGAACAGCGGCACGAAGAAAAGCGCCAGGGAGCTGGCCACGATCATGCCGCCCACCACCACGGTACCGATCTCCTGACGGCTGGCGGCGCCGGCCCCGGTACTGAAGGCCAGGGGCGTGGATCCGACAATGAAGGTCAGCGCCGTCATCATGATGGCCCGGAACCGCTGGCGGGCCGCCTGGCTGGCCGCCTCGGTACTGCTCATGCCGGAACGGCGGTTCTGGGCGGCGAACTCCACGATCAGGATGGCGTTCTTGGCCGCCACGCCTATCAGCACCAGCAGCCCCACCTGGAAATGGATATCGTTGGGGAAGCCCCGCAGCAGTGACGCCCCGGCCGCCCCGAACACCCCGAACGGCACCGCCGTGGCCACCGCCAGGGGCAGCCCCCAACGCTCGTATTGTGCGGACAGTATCAGGAACACCAGCAGCAGGCCCAGCCCGAAGGCGATCATGCCGGTGTCAGCGCCGCTCTGGAGCTGATAGGCCTCCCCGGTCCAGCCCAGCTGGGTATTGCGGTCAAAGACCTCCTGGCCAACCTCCTACAGCGCCAGCAGCGCATCCCCGGTGGTGTACCCTGGCCCCGGGTCGGCCAGCAGCTTGGCCGACGGGTAGAGGTTGAAACGGTTGAGGATGTCAGCGCCTGCGCCGCGCTCCAGGTTGACCAGGGAGCTGACCGGAATCATCTCGCCGTAGGTGGAGCGGACGAAGACCCGGGCCAGATCCTCGGGGTGGCTGCGGAACTCACCCTCGGACTGCAGGTTCACCTGCCAGTTGCGCCCCAGCAACGTGAAGTCGTTGACGTACAGGGAACCGAAGGTGCTCTGCATGGTTGTGAACACCTGGTCCACCGGCCCCCCCACCGCTTCCGCCTTCTGGCGGTCCACGGAGGCCTCGTATTTGGGGATACCGGTGTCCAGGGTGACCCGCACATTCCGCAGCTCCGGACGCTGGTTGGCCGCCTCGACGAACCGGTCGGAAATGGCCTTGATTTCCGCCGTGGTGCGGCCGCCCCGGACCTGCACATAACCCTCCACGCCGCCGGTGGTGGACAGCCCCCGGATAGGCGGCGGGGTAAAGGCCATGACGGAGGCATCCGGCATTTCGGCCCCGATCTCCATGATCCTGCCGGCCACCGCATCGGCACTCTGTTCGGGCCCCTCGCGCTGCGCCCAGTCCTCCAGGGTCACGAAAGCCACCCGGCGTTGGTGCGCAGGGCACTGGAAATAATGTCGTAGCCGGCAAAGGCCACCACATTGGCGATTTCCGGAACCTCCATCATCCCACTGGCCAGTTCATCCCGCATATCGGCTGTGCGGCTCAGGGACGAGGCCGGCGGCAGGGACGGCGCCACCAGCACAAACCCCTGGTCTTCCTTTGGCACCAGCCCCGAGGCCATGCTGTTGAGCAGCAATACCGTACCCGCCAGCATGGCCACAAACAGGAACACCCCCACCACCACGTGCCGCAGCAGGAAATCCACCACCCGCACAAAGCCGTTGGTGACCACCTCAAAGCCCCGGTCAAACCAGCGGAAGAAGGCCATCTGTTTTTTCGGCTGGCCACCCAGCAACATGGCGCACATGGTGGGGGTCAGCGTCAGCGCCACCACCCCGGAGATCACCACCGACACCGCGATGGTGATGGCAAACTGACGGTACAGCTCGCCACTGAGCCCCCCGAGGAAGGCCACCGGGGCGAATACCGCCACCAGCACCAGGGTGGAGGGGACCACCGCACCGGCCACCTGCTTCACAGTCTCCACGGCGGCGTGGTACGCCGACATACCCTCTTCCTTCATCAGCCGCTCGGCGTTCTCCATGATGATGATGGCGTTGTCCACCACCCCGATGGCCAGGATCAGCCCGAACAGGGTCAGCAGGTTCACCGAGAACCCCAGTGCCTG
>JBMCIH010000098.1:0-6884 GCA_048617055.1 Marinobacter sp.
GGCCCGCTCGGTAACCAGCCCCGATGTGCTGCTGCAACGGCTGGGGCTTGACCCGGCCGGGCTGGCGCCGGGGGCCCGTGCCGGGCATGAGGCGTTTGCCGTGCGGGTGCCCGAGCCCTGGCTGGCCCGCATCCGCCCGGGCGACCCGGCGGACCCGCTGTTGCGCCAGGTCCTGCCACTGGCGGAGGAAAGCGAGCAGCCCCCGGGCTATGTCCGAGACCCCCTGCAGGAGGCCGGCGCCACGGCCACCCCAGGCCTGATCCGCAAATACCAGAGCCGGGCCCTGCTGATGGTGACCGGCCAGTGTGCGATCAACTGCCGCTACTGTTTCCGGCGTCACTTCCCCTACCAGGATCACCGGATGTCGCCGCAGCAGCGGCGCGACGTTATCGCCACCCTGCGGGCGAGCCCCGAGGTCAACGAAGTGATCTTCAGCGGCGGCGACCCGCTGGCGGTGAATGACCGCCTGCTGTCGGACTGGGCCACCGCGCTGGCAGAGGTGCCGTCACTGACCCGGCTGCGCATCCACAGCCGTCTGCCGGTGGTGATTCCCCAGCGGGTAAACCAGGAACTGCTCAACTGGATCACCTCATCGCCACTGGCGGTGGTACTGGTGATCCATGTCAACCATCCGCAGGAGATCGACGACGAGGTGCGGCTGGCCATGAAGCGCCTGAAACAGGCCGGCGCCACCCTGCTCAACCAGAGCGTCATCCTCCGGGGCGTCAATGATGACCCTGATGTGCTGGTGCAACTCAGCGAAAGCCTGTTTGAGGCCGGGGTGCTGCCCTATTACCTGCACGCCTTCGACCCGGTGGCCGGTGCCCATCACTTTGACGTGGCGGATGACCGGGCCCGGGCCCTGGTGCGGGCACTGCAAGCCCGGCTGCCCGGCTACCTGGTGCCGAGGCTGGTCAGGGAGGTGCCGGAGCGCCCTGGCAAGACACTGCTGGACGTGGGCATGGAGTAGCAGCGCCGCTCGATGCAGGGCGAGCCCAGGCCCCGCCGGATAACGGTTTGCTGGCTTTATGGAATGTTTTTGCTATTTTAGGGAAAAAATCATAACAATTTGTTATTCTGGGCAATTCCCTTTGAAGCGCCGGGGCCGTTCCGGGCCCGGGCCGAGCAGGTGGGGTTCGCGGTCTGAGCAAAAGGTCGAACTGGTAAGATAATGCAGAAACCCGAACTGACAGTACCCGAGCCCAGGATTACGCATTTGTCCTTTTGCGAGGCCACTCCGAAAGCCTTTCGTTACTGGGTGGAACACCTGCCCATGGCCAACCTGGGCGAACTGTCCCGTCAGCTCTACCATGCCATTATCGAGGTCAACCAGCTGTTCTGCGCGCCGGCCCAGCGGCTGCAGTTTCTCGAGCTCATGCGCCCGCGGCTGCACTTCGTCTGTACGGAACTGTCCCGTCATTATCTGGGTATGGCCATCGCACTGCCCGAGAAGCAGCGCAAGATCGCCAATTTGTCCCAGGCTCTGCAACTGCACCTGGCGTCGGGCTACAAGCTGGCCATTGTCGAACTGCTCGATACCGGCTCTGTCGACCGGCAGCGCAAGCCTCTGGCCCAGGCCTGCCACCGGGCCCTGACCGAACTGGGCGCCACCATTCTGCGGGCCCAGCAACTCTATACCGCAAGCCCGGCGGGAAGCTGGCACGAGAGCCACCAGCTGTTCCGTTTTGCCCGCCACCACGGCCTCCATACACTGACCGTCCACGACGACCAGCGGCCCCAGCGCAGCGACTCCACCGTGGCGGATGCCTACTGCCAGACCCTGCTGATGGGCTGCGCCCGCAGCAACCAGTTACGCCAGAACGAAATGGCACAGGCCAGCGAGCTGTTCGAACTCTGGGCCCCGCAGGTGCAGTGTGTCCCGGAACTGTCACGGAGCGCGGTCTTCCTGGTGGACATGGAAGGCGACAGCCCACCCATCTACCGCACCCTGGCACCGGCGGCGGACGGCGACAACTGGTGGGGCTTCGACACCGCCGCCCTGGCCCAACGTATCGCCGAACAGCTACAGGATGGTGAAAGCCCCGGCCCGACCAGGGCCGGAGCCCCGGCGCAGCTTCCCCTGGTGGCGCGCACCGGTGACGCCCTGCTGGCCCATCTGGGCCAGGCCCTGGCACTGCTCACCCAGCGCAATTTCAACCGGCTCGACACCGAGGGCCAGCTGGAAGTCTGCGCCGGCCTCACCGCCGTGCACTACTTCATCGCCGGCGAGAAACCCTTCGCCGAGTTCGTGGATGGCGGCGCCGGTAAGGCCCCGGCGGAAACCGACAACCGTTTCATGAAACCGGCCCGCCGGGATGCCTGGGCCGAGGCCTTTGACGTGGGCATATCCGAAGAACGCATCCGGCCCGTGTCCGATGTGCCCATCGCCTACCAGAGCGGCAGCTCCGAGCCGGACGCGGCGCAGGCCCGCAACCGGCCCCGCTCCTACCTGACCCGGATCGTGAACACCAGCCCCGGTGGCTACTGTGTGATCTGGAACGCCAGTATTCCCCCGGCGCTGCAGGCGGGCGAGATTCTTGGGGTGCGTGAGCATCGCAGCCACCCCTGGAGCATCGCCCTGGTCCGCTGGCTGCGCCAGAACCGCGGTGAAGGCACCCGCGTTGGCATCGAGGTGATCGCCCCCAGCGCCACCCCCTGCGGCGTACGGCAGATCCAGAAAACCGGCAACAGCAGCGAGTTCCTCAGGGGCCTGCTGCTGCCGGAGATTCCGGGCGCGCACCTGCCGGAGAGCCTGGTGACACCCAGGCTTCCGTTCCAGTCCGGCAGCCGCATCACCCTGCTGCACCAGGGGGTGCAGGACCAGGGCCTGCTGGGACGGCGGCTCGCCACCACCGGCAGTGTGAGCCAGTTCGAGCTGCGGCTGTACAAACGCCCCGATGAGCCGGAGCCGGGCTCCTCCGACAGGCGCAAGCCCTTCGGTACCAGCGAGAACGAATTCGACTCGCTCTGGCCCGACCTGTAACCGGTCAGAGGCTGGGTCCTGCAGGTACACAGCCTAAACTGCGCGCCAGCTCCCGCTACGGCCAGCCGAGGCTTGTTATTGCCGCCTATCCCCTGCATCATTCGTGGTTATTATTCCGGCGGAGTGAGGCCACCGCGGCCCCTACGGATCAACCCACTGGCAAGGATGGCCCGTTGAAGAGCAAAGTGCCCCTCCGGCACCCGACAGACAGCGAGACAGCCAGCGAATGCAGAAGCAAAAGAGCACCGTCCACCTGCTGATCATGGACCCCTCCCAGAACGATGCGGAGACCCTGGTCAGCCTGCTCAGAAACTCCGGGCGTGCCACCCGTGCACACCGGGTCACTTCCGAGGAAGACCTGGACGAAGCCATCCGCACCAGCCAGTGGGATCTCTTCCTGGCTCGGGATTGCCGCAACGATTTCATCCCCGACGACGCACTTGCCACCATCCGCCGGCTGGACAAGGACATTCCCTTTATCCTGCTGACGGAGTCGGAGGACCGGGAGCGGATGCTGGCCATCATGAAGGCGGGCGCCCAGGACGCCTGCCCGGCAGACGCCTCCGAACGCCTGATGCTGATCATCCGCCGCGAACTGAACAATCTCGACGAACGCCGCCGCCGCAGGGTTCTGGAGTCTCACCTCCGGGAGGCCGAGCAGCGCTGCCAGCTGCTGCTGGAAAGCTCCAAGGACGCCATCGCCTATGTCAATGACGGCATGCACGTCTACGCCAACCACGCCTATATGGAGTTTCTCGGGTACGACGACCTGGATGAACTCATGTGCATTCCGCTGCTGGACACCCTGGCACCGGAAAGCCAGGACGAGCTGCGCAAGTTCATGAAGACCTTCTCCGAGACACGGGAGGACGGCATGAAACTCAATGCCGTGGCCCGCCGCAGTGACGGCCAGGACATCAACGTCACCATGACCCTCTCCGCCGCTACCTATGATGGCGAGGCCTGTGTCCAGGTGGTGATGCAACCAGAGCACAACGATGCCGAGCTGCAGGAGAAAATCCGCGAGATCAGTAACCAGGACCTGCTGACAGGCCTCTGCAACCGACAGTACCTGATGGAACAGCTCACCCGCGCCATCGCCACCGCCGGCGAGAAGAACGAAACCGGGGCCCTGGCCTACATCGGCATCGACCGCTTCGTGGGCTTCAAGAACGAGCTGGGCATTGCCGGCACCGACCTGCTGCTGCGGGACTTTGCCGCCCTGCTGGAACAGCTGACCGATGACAGCATGGTGCTGGCGCGGATCAGTGACGACGCCTTCTGCATTCTCTGTCAGCCCTGCGAGGAGCAGACTCTGGCGAACCAGTGCGAGACCATCCGCAAGACCGTGGACGACCACCTGTTCGACATCCAGGGCCGCTCGGCCCAGGTCACCGTTTCCATCGGCGTGGCGGCCATCACCGAGAACGCCCCCAGGGCGTCGGACCTGCTGGGGCGCGCCCATGTTGCCCACGGCGCCGTGCGCACGCTGCCCGGCCACGAGAACGGCAACGGTGTGGTGGTGTATAACCCCGCGGACTATGAAAAACTGGATGAGTCCAACTCCCTCGACGCCATCACCAAGGCGCTGGAGGAAAACCGTTTCCGTCTGCTGTTCCAGCCCATCATCAACCTGCGGGGCGAGGGCGAGGAGCATTACGAGGCCCTGGTGCGCATGCTCGACAAGGACGGCAAGGAGGTTTCCCCCTACGATTTCCTGCCGCCGGCCGGCCCCTCCGACATGGCCACCCGCATCGACCGCTGGGTGATCCTGCAGACCATCAAGCAGCTGTCACACCATCGCAGCCGTGGGCACGACACCCGGCTGTTCCTGAACGTCACCGCCGAAACCCTGCAGGACAAGACCTTCAGCCAGTGGCTGAGTGTGGCCCTCAAGGCGGCAAGACTGCCGGGGGACTCACTGATCTTCCAGATGCGCGAGGGGGATGCCAACAACCACCTGAAACAGGCCAGAGACTTCAGCAGGGCGCTCCATGAGCTGCACTGCAAGGTCGCCCTGTCCCAGTTCGGCTGTGCCCTGAACCCGTTCAACACCCTCAAGCATGTGGACGTCGACTACGTGAAGATCGACGGCTCCTTCACCGAGGAACTCCAGAAGAAGGACGAGGCCAGGGAACAGGTCAGGGAGATGGTGCAGTCACTGCAAAGCAGCGGTAAGCTCACCATCATCCCGCTGGTGGAAAACGCCTCGGTACTGGCCACCCTCTGGCAGGCCGGTGTGAACTACATCCAGGGTTACTACCTGCAGGCCCCGGTGCCGGAGATGAACTACGACTTCGGCGACCAGTAGCGAACCGGCCACCGGAAAGCTCGCTCAGCGGGGCGCTGGCCGCTCCTGCTCCAGGACGGCCAGACGGGCCTCCGACTCCCGGTAACCCAGCAGGTAGAGAATCGCATCCAGCCCCAGCGTGGAGATGGCGTGGCGGGCCGATTCCTTGACCAGGGGCTTGGCCCGGAAGGCCACCCCCAGGCCGGCCTGGCTCAGCATGGGCAGGTCGTTGGCACCGTCGCCCACGGCGATCACCTGTTCCCGGGAGATCTTTTCCCGCTCGGCAATCTCCAGCAGCAACTGCGCCTTGCGCTCGCCGTCCACGATCGGAGCCACCACCCGGCCAGTGACCTTGCCGTCAACAATCTCCAGTTCATTGGCATAGACGTAGTCGATGCCCAGCTTTTCCTGCAGGTGGCGGGCAAAGTAGTTGAAACCACCGGACAGGATCGCGGTACGGTAGCCCAGGGACTGCAGGGTTCGGATCAGGTATTGCGCGCCCTCGGTGAAGGTCAGGCGAGAGGCGATGTCTTCCAGCACCGACTCATCCAGCCCCTTGAGCAGGGCCAGCCGCTCCTCGAAGCTGGCACTGAAGTCCAGCTCGCCGCGCATGGCCCGCTCGGTAATCTCCGAGACCTGGTCGCCGACCCCCGCCTCGAGGGCGAGTTCGTCAATAACCTCCGCCTCGATCAGTGTGGAGTCCATGTCGAACACCACCAGCCGGCGGTTGCGACGGAAAATGGAGTCTTCCTGGAAGGCGATGTCGACATTCAGCTCACCGGCCAGTTTCAGGAAATCGATACGCAGGTCCTCCAGGTTCTCCGGGGTGCCCCGTACCGAGAATTCCACGCAGGCGATGCGGTTGTCGCCGGGTGACAGCGAAGGCCGCGCCGAAAGCCGGGTGATATTGTCGATGTTCAGGCCGTGGCGGGCGGTGATGGCAGACACCCGGGCGATCTGCTCCGCCTTGATGCCCCGGGACAGCAGGGTCACCATGTAGCAGGCCCGGTTACGGCCCTCCGCCCACTGCTGGTATTCCACCTCGGTAATAGGGGCGAAGCGTACCTGCAAATCCAGTGCGTGCAACCGGAACAGCAACTCCCGGATGACCGACGACGCCTGGGACTCATCAGGAATCTCCGCCAGGATGCCCCAGGTCAGGTAGTCGTGGATCACCGCCTGGCCGATGTCCAGAATGCCCACATCGTAACGGCCCATGATGCCGGTTATCTCGGAGGTCAGGCCCGGCTTGTCACGGCCGGACACGTTGATCAGAACCAGTTCACTCACTGTCGTCTTCTCCGGTCACCGATGGCTCCTGGCCGGCAGCCGCGATTACCTCGATGGCATCCACCCGCTGTAGCCCCCGGGGCAGCTTGTGTCCGCGACGGCCACGCTCGCCCAGGTAGTGCTCCAGATCACTGAAGCCCAGCCCCAGTTTGCGTTTGCCGGCACGGATTTCCAGCTGGTCCGCCTCACCGAAGACGGTCAGTGCCACCACGAACTCCTCCCGGTTCTGGACCCGGGCCGAGGGAATGCCGATGATCTTGTTGCCCTTGCCCCGGGCCAGTTCCGGCAGTTGTTCCAGGGGAAACACCAGCATCCGGCCCT
>JBMCIH010000099.1:0-6808 GCA_048617055.1 Marinobacter sp.
GCCCTCGTGGCTGCCCGTTTCCGTGGCGCTGCCGCGGCACAGCACCAGCCGTATGCCCAGCTCCTCCGCCGCCTGCCAGACAGCTTCTTCCAGTTCCGGGCGGGTGTGCCGGTGGTAGAGGTAGTGGTGGTCGGCGCAGGTGGTGGCGCCGGAGCGTATCAGTTCGTAAAGGCCCAGGCGGGCAGCATGGTACATCAGCTCCGGCGTGACCCTGGGCCAGAACCGGTAGGGCACGCTGCTGAGCCAGCCGCCCAGGTCCTGGTTGAGGCCCTGGGGGACGCCTTTCATGATGGACTGTGCCAGGTGGTGGTGAGTGTTCACCAGCCCTGGCCAGATGACGCAGCCACGGGCGTCCACCACCGTTTCCGGGGCCTCTGCCGCGGGTGTCAGGTCGCGCCCCAGTTCTGTGATGCGGCCATTGTGGATGCGAATGTCGGTGGCGTCGGGGTGGTCGCCGGAAAATACGGCAACGGCATTCTGAATCAGATAGTTCAAGGCTCGCTCCTTGTGGTTGAACAGAGCAATGTCCCGGAACGCTATCGGGCTCCTGACCGCTTCTACTCTATGGTTGGTTCAGCAGATACGGATGCAAGAACGTAGCCATACTGACCCCTGTGCCTATTGCGCGTCCGGTAGCCCGGAGTCATCAGTATGCGCACCCGGACGGTGCGCAAGGCCCGCCCTGCGCACCGGGATGGTACGTCACGGTTTCGGCTGCCGCTGATAACCTGCTGAAATCCTGAGACACTATCGCTGGCATGGTTGGTGCTTCAGTTCCAGTGCAGGCGCTCTTTCGGGGGATGCCTGCCCAGTCTGAGTAGAAGCAGTCAGGAGCCCGCCACCAACGGCGCCGCTTCGGGTCATTGCTCAGTCGCCGACCGGAAGTGCCTGTGGTTGGCGGCGAAGGTGCAGTCGACCCTGACCGTCCCATCCCGCCTTTTGTGCTGCGGCAAGCTTCCGGCGTCTATTGATCCCTGTTGACCAGATGCCCGGGAGGCACCATGACTACGACCGCTGAAAAGTACCAGCTCAAGGAACTTAACCTGGAAACCACCTTTGGTGGCATGGGGAAGGAAATTGACCGGGATGTCCCGGTTATCGACCTGACCGACTTTGACAACCGCCGCGAAGCCATCGCCGGCCAGCTCTGGCAGGCCGCCACCGAGGTGGGGTTCTTCCAGCTGGCTAACCACGGCCTGGACACGGCCCTGGTGAAGCAGGCGTTTAACCGTTCTGAAGCCTTCTTTGCTTTGCCGGAGAACCAGAAGCAGAAGTATCCTCTCAAGAAGGGCCTCAATGCCGGCTGGGAGTTCATGTCCCAGGTGCGGCCCTCCACGGGCACGGCGGACCAGAAGGAGTCCTATCAGATCACTCTGCCGCACATGGACGACCTCTGGCCCAACCAGACCGTGGTGCCGGAGTTCCAGCGGGTGATGCTGGATTTCGAGTACCGGGCCTGGCAGCTGGGCATGAAGGTGCTGTCCTGTTTTGCCGACCGCCTGGGGTTCGAACGGGATTTCTTCACCAGGGCCCATGACCGCCGCCAGCCGGACTATCAGAGTACCCTGCGCCTGCTCCACTACCTGCCCCTGGCCAGGGACGCCGCACCGGACGAAAGCATCTGGCGCGCCGGCGCCCATACCGACTTTGACTGCCTGACCATGGTGTTCCAGCAGGAAGGCCAGGGCGGCCTGCAGGTCAGCCCCGGCAAGGACGCGGAAGGCAAGGGCGACCAGCGGGAGTGGTTCACCGTAACCCCGAAGGACGACCTGATCACCTGCAACATCGGCGATATGCTGATGCGCTGGAGCGACGACCGTCTCAAGTCGACCCTGCACCGGGTACGCATGCCGAAGCCGGGCGAGTACAACGGCCCCCGCTACAGCCTGGCGTTCTTCTGCCAGGCCAACAAGGAAGTGATCATCCAGGGCCCGGAGAAGAAGTACCCGCCCATTTCCGCCCGGGACTACCTGCTGCAGCGCATACAGGCCAACTTCGACGCGGCGGAGAAGGCGGCCGCCCGCCGGGAGCAGTAGGGCGCTGCCTGCCAATGAAAAGGGCCTCCGCATTGGGAGGCCCTTTCCGGTCATACACCAGTGCCAGAGTCAGCTCAGAATGCCGGGTCCGAACCGCGGGTCGCCCAGCCGGTCATGCGCCGCTCGATGAGGGCGAAGATCTCATACATGACGACGCCCATGATGCCGATCACCACCAGGCCGGCGAACACCAGGCCCATGTCCATGGTGGAGCTGGCGGAGATCATCAGATAGCCGATGCCGATGTTGGAGGCCACGGTTTCCGAGATCACCGAGCCTACAAAGGCCAGGGTGATGGCCACCTTGAGGGAGGCAAAGAAGTAGGGCATGGAGCGGGGCAGGGCCACCTTCCTGAGGATGTCCAGCTTGCTGGCGCCCAGTGAGCGCAGCACGTCCTGCAGTTCCGGCTCCAGGGTGGCCAGGCCGGTGGCCATGTTCACCACCACCGGAAAGAAGGAAATCAGGAAGGCGGTGAGGATGGCGGGCACAGTGCCGATGCCGAACCACACCACCAGCACCGGCACGAAGGCCACCTTGGGGATGCTGTTGAACCCCACCATCAGCGGGTAGACCGCCTTGTAGATCAACGGCGATGAACCCACGAGAATGCCGAGAACCAACCCGAAAACCACCGCCATTGTGAAGCCTGTCACTGTGGTGAACAGGGTGTGGCCGGCGTGCTTCATGATCTGGTCGTGGTACTCCAGCCAGGAGGCCCAGATGTCGGTAGGCGCCGGGAACAGGTAGGTGGGTACCGTGAAGGCAAAGCATACCAGTTCCCACAGCAGGGTCAGTGACACCAGGAGAATCCAGGGGGACGCCTTGATCAGCATCCTTTTACGCTGGGCCAGGGTCATGCGGAGCCCTCCCGGATTCGGCCGATGTGATCCCGCAGCTCGAACACCAGCTCCGCGAACTCGTCGCTGTAGGTGACTGCCAGGTCCCGGGGGCGGGGCAGGTTGACGGACTTGCGGGCCTGTATCTGGCCGGGGCCCTTGCTCATCACGTAGACCGTATCCGCCAGGAACACCGCCTCCCGCAGGTCGTGGGTTACCAGCACCACGGTAAAGGGCTCTTCCTGCCACAGGTCCCGTACCATGCACCACAGTTCTTCCCGGGTGAAGGCATCAAGGGCCGCAAAGGGTTCATCCAGCATCAGCAATGCCGGCCGGTGAATCAGGGCGCGGCAGATGGATGCCCGCTGCTGCATGCCGCCGGACAGTTCCCAGGGAAACTTGTCCTCGCAGCCTTCCAGTCCCACCCGGGCCAGCAGCGCCCGGCCCTGTTCCTGGAACTTTGATTTCTCGGCACGAAAGCGGTGGCGGTATTCCTGCACAATCTCCATGGGCAGCAGGATGTTGTCCAGGGTGGTGCGCCAGGGCAGCAGGTTGGACGCCTGGAACGCCATGCCGACCCCCTTCTGGGGCCCTGACACCTGTTTGCCACCCAGGTAGACATAGCCCTCGCTGGGAGGCGCAAGGCCGGTCACCAGCTTCATCAGGGTGGACTTGCCGCAGCCGGACGGACCCACCACGGCAACAAATTCGTTTTCCTTCACGCTCAGGGTGATGTTCTCGATGGCCAGTGGGCCATCCGCCCCGTAGCGCATGCTGACATTTTCAAACTCGACCAGATCCATCAGGAACTCCGGCAAAAAGCGAAGGCCCGGGCGTGACACCCGGGCCAACCAGGTTAGTCGATCATCCGCTCTTCTTTGGGCGGCAGGTAAGTGCTGTCGAACAGGGTTTCAAGCTCCGCAGAGGATTCCAGGTCATAGGAGGCGATCATGTCCTCAAGGGCCCGCTCCATACGTGCCTCGGTGACGGCGCCCAGACCTTCCTCACGGGTCTCATCGGTGATCACGTTGGTCTCCAGGGCCAGCTTCAGGCGCCGCAGCTCCAGGTCTTCCTTGATCAGGCCGTCCCGCTGCTTGACGTACTCGATGGCGGCTTCCGGATCGTCGATGGTTTCCTTCAGGGCCTTGTTAAAGGCTTTCAGGAAGCCCTTCACCGCGTCCGGGTTTTCATCCAGCAGCTCGTTCCGGGCAATGATGGTGTTGCCGTAGAACTCCACACCGTAATCCGGGTACTTCAGGGCCACGATGTCATCCGGGTCCACGCCCCGGGCCTCCAGGTTCAGCAGGCTGGTGAAGTAGAATCCGGTGATGCCGTCCAGCTCTCCACGGGCCAGCAGGGTTTCACGGATGGCCGGCTCCACCGATTCCCATTTCACGTCGTCCACCGCCAGATCGTTGTGGCGGGCGAAGGAGGGCCAGGCCTTGCGTCCGCCATCAAACACCGGTGCCCCCAGGGTCTTGCCCTAGAGATCCGCAGGCTTCTCGATGCCGGAATCCTTCAGCGCGAACACCGCCGCCGGCATGGCGTTGTAGACCATGTAGACGCCGGTGACTTCGGTATCCGGATTTTTTGAGGTGGTCTCGGTGAGGGCGCTGAAGTCAGCAAAGCCCATGTCGTAACTGTCGCTGGCCACCCGGGTCACGGCGCCCGCGGAGCCGTTGCCCGAGTCGATGGTGACGTTCAGGCCCTCATCCTCGAAATAGCCTTTCTCCAGGGCCATCAGAAAGGGCGCCGATGGCCCCTCGAAGCGCCAGTCCAGAGTAAAGCGGATATCGGTCTCGGCCTGGGCCATGCCGGACAGGGCCGCCAGGGTACCGCCGAGCAACAGGCCGGTGAGGGTCCGGTTCAGCCGTCCGGGTTTGCGGTGTGTCGCTTTCATGGATGTTCCTCGTTTTTATGAAATCGGGTATGTCGTGGTTCACGGGTAATTGAGCAATTGGCGTACCAGTGTTTGCAGATTGCCGGGAGGCTCTGTAAAACCTGACCAATTGGTCTGTTTGTGGCGCGCATGACGGCTGCCCCCGCCGTCAGAGTGCACAGAATTGAGGCCGGAGCTGTGGTCCGTGGTCCATTTCAGGGCGGGTGGTCTGGTTGCAGCAACAGGCACCCAGGCACCTGGTATGGGTGGAAATCAGGAAAATCCTGACGGTCGGCTGCCTCTCCGAATTCCGGTCGTTCGGTGGCTTTCGCCTGCCCACCCATGTGAAAGCCGGCAATTACTTCGGCACGGACCAGTACTTCCCTTTTTTCGTGCCGGATATAAACGATGTCGGGTTTACTCATGGGCAGATCCACCGCGTCATCTGCTGGTGGTGCTCTGGCGCCGGCCTGGCACGCGGCAGAGGGCCGGATTCCCCTGAAGTCGCCATTGCGAATATTGCCTGCCGTTTCAAAAAAATGAGGTAATGTTCAGTGGTGAAAGGTTTCTGGTTCGTGGCAGCCTGTCACGGACGCTGATGGGTATTACCAAATGGCCAACACATGAGATCGACACCTAAACAGCCCGGTGACTACCGGACAGCGGACCACTGGAAAGGCTATCTGCCGTTCCTGCCTGAGTGGCTGCGCCTGTCTGATGACGAGCTTCCCGCCGAGCAATGGTGGCCCTGGCGCGGGGCCAATACCCACCTGGACCGTTATGCCCTCGAAGACGCCCCCCTGTCGGTGATCCTGCTGCACGGCGCTGGCGGTTATGGTCGTTTGCTTGCGCCCTGGGCCGGGGTGCTCAAAAGCCACGGTTATGAAGTCATAGCGCCGGATCTGCCCGGATACGGCCTTAGCCGGACCCCCCGCGAACTCATCCGCCATGACCGCTGGGTCGATTGTGTGGTTGACCTGGTAGCAGCCGAGAGGGCCAGGCACGACCGGCCGGTGGTTCTGTTTGGCTGCAGCCTGGGCGGCTACCTGGCCTACCTGGCAGCGGCAAAGAGCAAAGCCGTGGCGGGCATCATCGCGACCACCCTGGCTGACCCGAGGCTCCCGATTGTTCAGAGGCAGTTTGCGCGGTTCTCCTGGCTCGGCAGGCTGGCGCCTTACACCCTGCCGTTGCTGGACCGCCTGTGCGGATCCTTGCGCGTGCCCATCCGCTGGGTCTCCAGAATGGATGCCATTGCCAACGACCCGAAGCTGGTGGAGGTTTTTCTGTCGGACCCCTATGGTGGAGGTAACGCCGTGCCGGTGCGCTTCATGCGGTCGTTGTTCGAGGCCACACCGGATATTGAGCCGGAAAGGTTTGACCTGTGCCCGATACTCCTTGTACATCCGGCCGCCGACCGATGGACAACCGTAGAGGCCAGCCAGCCGTTGTTTGACCGCATCAAGGGTGAGAAACGCCTGGTGTTGCTTGAGAATTGCGGACACTTCCCGGTTGAGGAGCCGGGCGTCAGCCACTTGCAAAGTTCGGTAGTGGCGTTTCTGGAGGGGCTGCCCGGCGCCGGAGGAAACTTGTGTTAAGGGAGACTAGTTATTTCCCGGTTTCTGTCTGTTCCGCCTTGTGGACTGCCAGGTCGTCCAATTGGCGCAGTTGTGCCAGCAATCGCAGACCATGGGTATGAGCTATG
Source organism: Marinobacter sp. (assembly GCA_048617055.1). Taxonomy (GTDB): domain Bacteria; phylum Pseudomonadota; class Gammaproteobacteria; order Pseudomonadales; family Oleiphilaceae; genus Marinobacter. The sequence continues at coordinate 6,454 of JBMCIH010000099.1, forward strand.
TTTTTACAAACGACACGAACCAGGCGAGGGAAAGGACTGCAGGTGACTCTGCTTGCAGTGGCATTATGGCCCATGATGGCCATTGGTGCCGATGAGAGCGATAAGAGCGACGGAGGTGATGCGACTGCGACACCTTCTTTCGAATTTTCTACCGGGCGCGTTGGTCGTGCCGATATTGATGGTACCGACGCCTCCCTTGGCTTTACGGAATACGCGGCCAGCCTGAGCTGGCAGTTTCTGCTGCTGGATCTTGATCATAGAGAAAGTGACTGGCGCCCCGGAACCGGGCTTGGCGGTGCCTCTGGCCGGGAACCCTGGGGGGAGTTAACCCGGGTCGCACCCGGGCTGCAGTACT
>JBMCIH010000100.1:0-6798 GCA_048617055.1 Marinobacter sp.
GGCCGCCAAGCTGCTCCACCAGCCCGTCATAGCGTCCGCCGGCGCAGATGGTACCCTGGGCCCCCAGGCTGTCGGTAACCCATTCGAAGACGGTCTTGCCATAGTAATCCAGGCCCCGGACCAGCCGGTTATTGACGGTGTAGCCGACGCCGGCCGCATCGAGCAAGGCGGTCAGCTGTTCGAAATGATCCCGGGACTCATCGTCGAGGAAGTCGTCCAGCGACGGGGCATTGCGCAGGATGCGCTGGGTTTCGGTATTCTTCGAATCCAGTATCCGCAGCGGGTTGGTCAGCAGCCTGCGCTGGCTGTCCGGGTCAAGGTCGGCGCGGTAATCCCCCAGGTAGTCCACCAGCGCCTGGCGGAACTCGGCCCGGGCCTCGGAGGTACCTATGCTGTTGATTTCAAGCCGGACATGATCCTGCAGTCCAAGGGCCTGCCACAGGCGGGCGGTAAGAACCAGCAGTTCGGCGTCGATGTCGGGGCCGTCCATGCCGAAACACTCCACACCGACCTGGTGGAACTGGCGGTAGCGCCCTTTCTGGGGCCGCTCATGGCGGAACATGGGTCCGGTGTACCACAGGCGCCGGGTCTGGTTGAACAGCAGCCCATGCTCCTCGGCAGCCCGCACGCAGCCTGCCGTGCCCTCCGGCCGCAGGGTCAGGCTGTCGCCGTTGCGGTCGTCGAAGGTGTACATCTCCTTTTCGACGATATCGGTCACCTCGCCGATGGAGCGCCGGAAGAGCTCGGTATGCTCCACCACCGGCATACGGATCTCCTGGTAGCCGTAGGCGTCGAGCACCGCCCGGACCCTTGCTTCCAGATAATGCCAGACGGGGGTCTGTTCGGGCAGGATATCGTTCATCCCGCGGATTGCCTGAATCTTAGCCAAAGTAAAACCTTTTCCTGTTGGGCAACGGCCAGCCGGCGCTTACTGGCCAGACCTTGCGATAATCGATTCTTCCTGTTCCCGGCGCCGGGCAACCTCCTCACGGATCAGGCGTTCCAGATCATCGGTGAGTGTGGCATTGTCCAGCTTCTGGTTCGGTTTGCCAGCGGCATAGAACAGGTTTTTCGGGGAGCCGCCGGTCAGCCCCAGGTCAGCCACCTTGGCCTCCCCCGGGCCATTGACGATGCATCCGATAATGGCCACGTCCAGGGGGATATTGACGTCCTCCAGCCGGGCCTCCAGATCGTTCATGGTCTGGATCACATCGAAGTTCTGCCGGGAGCAGCTGGGACAGGCAACAAAGTTGATGCCGTGGCTGCGCAGGCGGAGGCTCTTGAGGATGTCATAGCCCACCTTGATTTCCTGCACCGGATCCGCCGCCAGGGAAACCCGGATGGTGTCGCCGATGCCGTCCATCAGCAGCATGCCCAGGCCGATGGAGGACTTCACCGTGCCGGAGCGGAAACCGCCGGCCTCGGTGATGCCCAGATGCAGGGGCTGTTCAATCTGGCTGGCGATCTTGCGGTAGGCCTCCACCGTCATGAAAACCTCGGAGGCTTTCAGGCTGACCTTGAAATCCTGGAAATCATACCGGTCCAGAATATCGATATGGCGCATGGCCGATTCCACCAGGGCATCGGCCGTTGGTTCGCCATACTTGCGCTGCAGCCTTTTCTCAAGCGAGCCGGCGTTGACGCCGATCCGAATGGGAATGCCCCGGTCGCGGGCGGCCTCGATCACCGCACTGACCCGGTCCTCGCGACCGATATTGCCGGGGTTGATCCGCAGGCAGTCAACACCCAGTTCCGCCACCCGAAGGGCGATCTTGTGGTCGAAATGAATATCAGCCACCAGCGGCAGGGAGACCCGCTGGCGGATCTGCCCGAAGGCCTCGGCGGCGTCCATGGAGGGCACCGAGACCCGTACGATATCGGCACCGGCGAGTTGCAGCGCCTCGATCTGGGCCACGGTCGCTTCCACATCACAGGTTTCCGTGTTGGTCATGCTCTGCACCGCGATGGGGGCATCGCCGCCAACCGGTACATTGCCCACCATGATCTGCCGGGATTTGCGTCTTTTAATGGGAGATTCGAGTTTCATAAGCGGCCAAACCGGTATGGAAAATGGAAATCGTTGCCAGGAGAATAGCGGAAATTTCCGGCGTATCAGATGACAGTCATTCCGGCAGGCTCAGTGCCAGCCGGTTGTTCCTGGCCCGGCGATCAGCCAGATCCACCCGTTCGCCATCATAGCGAACGGACGCTACCGCATTTACTGCCCCCAGTACCACCTGCAATGGCGGTTCGCCTGCCACCTCAAGGGTCTCGCCTTCGGAATACAGCCGGGCCGCCAGGGTACGGCCTTCACTGTCCCGTACTTCGACCCAGCAGTCATCGGAAAATTCCACCACCAGCTGCCCATCACCCCCGGTCACCGAGGCGGCCTCCGGAGATTCCTCCACCTCTATCGGACCGGACACCCGGGGTTCCGGCTCATCACCAGCGGCGCCGGTTCCGGACTCATCGCCGGTGTCCGGCTCAGGCTCCCGGGCTGTTTCTACAGCGGCGTCATTGTTCCGGGCGAGGGTTACAACAGGCTCCTGCCCGGCTGGGCCTGCACTGCCGCTGTCATCCGCGGGCTCCGGCTCCCTCACACTGTTGTCCGCCTCCGGACCCGGCTCGGGCGCCCCGGCCGGGGCCGCCATGCCGTCTCCGTCAGCGCCGGCCTGCTCCGGGGCCGGATCGTCATTGCCTGGCGCTGGTTCGGCACTGTCACCGAAAGCGGGCTCAGGGGCATCCGCTTCTTCAGGTTCAGGGTCCGGTTCACCGGTTTCGGCGCCAGGCTCCGGCGGCGGCGCTGCCTGCTGTTGTGCCAGGTACAGGGAACCGGCGAAGAACAGGGCCGCCAGAAGCACCAGCACAGCAACGATTCTTGCAATACGCCGTTTGCGCCGCTTGCGACGTTCAATGGTCACCAGCGGATTTTCCTCAACCTTGGCCTTCTGTTCTTCCCGAAGGGGCTCCAGCTCCCGGTCAAGCTGCCGTACCACGCTGTCAGGATCGAGGCCCACCTGGGAGGCGTATACCCGCACGTACCCTTTCAGGAAAAGCTCGCTGTCGATCTGACGGTAATCGCCGCTCTCGATGGCCAAAATAACCGCCGGTCTGAGGTGTTGCCGGTCCGCCACTTCAGCCACGGTAAGCCCGGCGGCTTCACGGGCCTTGCGCAGGCGCTCGCCCGCGATCGGCTGGCGGTCGTCCTGGCTGGCGTTATCCGTTGTCATCGGCCGTCAGTACCTTGTATTGCCTGTATTCTTCGGAATCCGGATAGCGGTTGCGCAACAGCAGCGCAAGGCTCGACTCCTGATCGTAATTGCGGAAGTGCCGGGCAATGCGGATACCCACCAGCAGGCTTTCCGGGGTATGGCTCATTTTCGAATCCCGCTTGATGATGCTCACCAGCTGGCTGTAATACCGTGACGCCGCCTGATAGTCACCGGTTTCCACCAGCACCCGCGACAGCGCCAGCATCCACCTGGGGTTGCCACGACCCAGCTCCAGTGCCCGGCGGTAGGCGCCTGCTGCCTCCTCCATGTCACCCAGCCGCTCACGGGCCCGCCCGAGATTGTAGAATACCGATGCCCGGTCCCTGTAGCCCGTATCCTGGGAGGCTCGCAGGAACTGATCCCGGGCCTCCTCGTAGCGCTCCTGCCCGTACAGGAATGCACCATAGAACACCCGTCCCCGGGTGTAATCGGAATCACTGGCCAGCGATTTGCGGTACGCCTCTTCCGCCAGTTCCGGCTCGCCCTCGGTCTGCAGCAGCAGGCCTTTGGTGGCCAGGGCCGCCGGGTCGTCACTGCGCAGGTCAAGGGCCCGTTCGAGATGCCGTCGGGAACGATCGTAATTGCCCTGCTTCAGATAGGCGGTGGCGAGCTGGACGTAGTTCCTCACTGCCTTGTCCTTGTTCTCCTCCCGGGCGAACCGGCTGTCGGTGGAGGTGACGCAGCCCACCAACAGGCTCATCACGAGCAGCATGCACAGGGGCAGGATAAACCGGCTGTTATTTTTGGAACCTGCTGACAGAACTGAACGCATGGTAGCTTCCCGAAACCTTTAAGGTGTCAACTGATGGACCGGAATGTAACGCTGGCTGCGCCGGGTCCGGTCCTCCACACGACCCACAAGCTGACCGCAAGCGGCATCGATATCATCGCCTCTTGTGGTACGAATCGTTGTGATGTAGCCCGCTTCATTGAGAATTTTCTGGAACCGGCGTGTTGCGTTCATGCTGGGCCGGCGGAACTCGCTTTCCGGGAACGGGTTGAAAGGTATCAGATTGATCTTGCAGGGCAAGCCGCGCAATACGCCGACCAGCTCACGGGCATGTTCCGGCTGGTCATTCATGTTTTCGATCACCGTGTACTCGATGGTCGCCTTGCGTTTGTCGGGCAGCCGGGACAGGTATCGTCGGGTGGCCGCCAGCAATTCGGCAATGGGGTACTTCCGGTTCAGGGGCACCAGCTGGTTGCGCAGTTCATCGTTGGGGGCATGGAGGGAGATCGCCAGGGACACATCCGTCACCTCGCCAAGACGGTCCAGGGCGGGCACCACGCCGGAGGTGCTCAGCGTCACCCGGCGCTTGGAAATACCATAGGCCAGGTCCTCCATCATCAGGTTCATGGCGTCGACGACATTGTCGAAGTTGAGCAGCGGCTCCCCCATCCCCATCATCACGACATTGGTAATGGGCCGGTCGGCACTGGGATCAAAGGGCATGAAAGCCTTGCGGGCCACCCAGACCTGACCGATGATCTCAGCCGCGGTCAGGTTGCGGTTAAAGCCCCGCTTGCCGGTCGAACAGAAGGTGCAATCCAGACTGCAACCGATCTGGGAAGACACGCACAGGGTGCCCCGCTCACCATCGGGAATCAGCACTGTCTCGACACTGTTGCCGGAGTCCATGCGCATGACCCACTTGCGGGTGCCGTCCCGGGAGGTCTCGTCGTAGACCACCTCGGGGCCACGGACTTCCGCAACCTGCTTGAGCTTCTCCCGCAGGGCCTTGCTCATATTGGTCATCTGGTCGAAGTCGTCCACACCCCGCTGGTGCATCCACTGCAGAACCTGGGTGGCGCGGAAACGCTTTTCCCCCAGGGTTTCGAAGAATGCCTCCAGCTTGGCCCTGGGCATTCCCAGCAGATTGGTCTTTGCAACAGCAGCAGTCATGGTCAGTCTCGATCAGATAACAGGGGGCGGCCGCAGCCGCCCCTGGCAGCATCAGCCGCGGGGGCAGATTTCGCTGTCGTTGAAGAAATAGGCAATCTCCCGCTCGGCAGATGCCGCAGAGTCGGAACCATGAACCGCGTTGGCATCGATGGTCTCGGCAAAATCGGCGCGAATGGTGCCGGGCTCCGCTTCCTTGGGGTTGGTTGCCCCCATCAGGTCACGGTTTCTGGCAATGGCGCCCTCACCTTCCAGTACCTGAACCACAACCGGACCGGAGGTCATGAATGCCACCAGATCGGCGAAGAACGGGCGTTCCCGGTGCTCGGCGTAGAAGCCTTCCGCCTGCTCCTGAGACAGGTGCATCATCTTGGCAGCGACGATCTTCAGGCCGGCCTTTTCGAAGCGGGACAGGATTTCGCCGATGACATTCTTGGCGACGGCATCCGGCTTGATGATGGAGAGCGTGCGCTCGTTGGACATAATTTTGCTCCAGTTGGGTTGCAGGTGAAAATTCCGGCCTGAGATTATACGCAGTAAGGGGCCGGCTGCCTACCGACAGCGGGCCCCTTTACGCTGACAGGTCGCTGTTTTCAGGCGGAAACGCGCCGGCGCTCCCGCAGGCGCCCGATCACGGAGCGCACCTGGTCGGCGGCAAACGCCACCTCTTCCTCAGTAGTATACCGGCCCAGCGAAAAACGCAGCCCGGTATGGGCCTGTGTCTCACTCAGACCGATGGCCGTGAGCACGTAGGAGGGCTCCATGGTGGCGGACGCACAGGCGGACCCGGAAGATACCGCCAGTTCCCTCAGGCCAAGCATCAGCGACTCCGCCTCTACGCCGTCAAAGGACAGGTTGATGATACCCGGCACCCGCTCGCTGTCGTGGCCGTTCACCCGCACGCCTTCCAGGGTTTCAAGGGCGCCAAGGAATTGCGCCCGCAGGCTTTCCAGGCGGGCCGCCTCCGACCCGAGCAGCTCGCCGGCCAGCTCAAAGGCCTTGCCCATGCCGGCAATCTGGTGGGTAGGCAGGGTGCCCGAGCGCATGCCCCGCTCATGACCACCGCCATGAATCTGCGCCTCAATCCGCACATCCGGCGAGCGACGGACGTAAAGCGCCCCGATGCCTTTGGGGCCATACACCTTGTGGGCCGACAGCGCCACCAGGTCAGCCTTCATGGCAGCCACGTCCACCGGCATCTTGCCGGCGGCCTGGGCCGCGTCCACATGGAACAGCACGCCACGCTGGCGCAGAAACTCACCGGTTGCGGCTACATCGTTGACCGTGCCAAGTTCGTTGTTGACCAGCATGAGACTGACCAGCAGGGTTTGTGGCCGCAGTACCGCCTCCACCTGTGACGCTGAAATGCGCCCGCTGCCATCGGGTGCCAGGCGGGTCACGTCACAGCCCTGACCTTCCAGCCAGGTGCAGGTGTCCAGCACCGCCTTGTGCTCGATGGCCGAGGTCACGATATGGGGCCGCTCACCCGGCCTGCGGTTGGCGGCGACCGCACCCTTGATGGCAAGGTTGTCGGATTCGGTGGCACCGGAGGTCCAGACAATCTCCCTGGGGTCGGCGCCGATCAGCCGGGCCACCTGGCGGCGGGCGTTCTCCACCGCCGCCTCC
>JBMCIH010000101.1:0-6772 GCA_048617055.1 Marinobacter sp.
ACTGGGACTCCAGCTCATCAATGCTGGGGGTGGATTCCACATCCTCAAGGCGCGCCCGGAGCGCCTCGGCTTCCGGCTGGACGTCGTCAAACTCCATGGCCTCCAGCTCGGCGTACTGCTTGTCGAAGGCGGCCCGGTTACCGGTGTCGGCATAGACCGCCAGCAGCTTCAGCCGCAGATCGGAACGGCTGGGCTCGCGGGAGATGGCGTTTTCCAGTACCTCGGCGGCGGCATCATGCTGGCCATAGGAGACGTACCGGTCCGCTTCTTCCAGCACGCCGGCCGGGGCCGCGGCCTCTTCTTCGCCCAGGTTCAGGTCGAAAGCATCGTCGCCGGTTTCCTCATCAAACTGCTGATAGAACTCGTTGTCCCGGTTGGCGCGGCGACGGGAAATCATCAGCACCAGCAACAGCAGCAGCACCAGGAAGCCGCCCAGGGCGATCTGGTACAGGAAGTTGCCGGCAATCAGGTCAATGGCTGTGGCCAGGAAGCCCCTCTCCTGTTCGGCCTGCTCCTGTTCCGGCTGTTCAGGCTGTTCATCGGTGGTCACCTCCGGTTGTTCGCCGGTGCCTTCCTCAGCGGGTTCCCCGGTTGCGGTGTCCGGCTCTTCCGGGGCAGCGGTTTCGTCTTCCTCCGCGGCCTCGTCACTTTCACCCGCCTCGTCTTCTTCAACGGCCTCCGGTTGTTGCTGATCATCCTCGGCCGCCGGCTCGCCATCCGCATCTGCCCCGTCGGGCGCTTCGTCATCGGCCGTTGCTTCGTCCGCCGGCTCGGCCTCATCGTCCGCAGCGGTGGTTTCAGGCTCTTCGTCCTCCCCTGCCGCCGCGCCCTGCTGCATCTCGGCCAGCTGGGTGTCCTGGTCCTGCAGATCCTCAAGCCGGCTGTTGAGCTCCTCGTTCTCCCGCTCGACCCGGTCAAGCTCTTCCAGGGCAACAGCCTCACCGGCATCAGCGGTTCCCTGCTGGCGGCCATCGCCACCGGCAGAGCCTTCTCTGCGGGCGTCGTCACCGGACTCTTCCGGCACCACCAGCCGCAGTTCATCGGGCGCTTCCTGCTGCCCGGCCCCGTCCGCGCCATCACGCGCTGCCGCGCGGTCCTCCGTCGCGTCCACGGCGGGTTCCGGCCGGGCAAGGGCCCGGTTCTGGGCGTCGACTTCACGGTTCGCCTGCGCCGCTGACCTGGCCCGGATATCGTCCATATCCGGCACCCGCAGCACGGCACCGCGCTTGAGCCGGTTGATGTTGCCATCCATGAAGGCGTCTTCATTCAGGTCCTGTAACGCCAGCATCACCTGTTGCACAGACACACTGCTGTCAGGCCGTACCGACCGGGCAATTTCCCACAGCGTATCGGAGGCCTGCACCGGACCAAGGCGGCGCGGGCCGGAGTCGGCTGCAGCCGCGCCACCCTCGCGGGGCGCAGTTTCGCGCCGGGCGGGCTGCTCAGTCCGCTCTGCGGCTTGCCGCTCTGTACGGGCAGGCTGTACCTGGTCGCCGTCACCGGATTCCTCGGCGTAAACCGGCGGGTCCACCAGCACTGAGTACTCGCGCATGACCCGGCCACTGGGCCAGGACACTTCCACCAGGAAATTGAGGTATGGCTCGCGTACCGGATCCTTTGAGGTAACGGTGATAACCAGTTCGCCATCCGCTGCGGTGGTCACCGAAAAATCGAGCTGGGTAAGGAAGTGATCACGAGTGAGGCCAACCCGTTCGTAGGCCCTTTCAGAGGCGAGATTGACAAAAATATCGTCAGGACTGACGCCTTCGGCCCTGTTCACATCGATTTCGGCATCCAGTGGCTGGTTCAGATAGGACTGAATTTCTATCTCCCCGAGCCCCAGTGCCTGAGCGACACCGGAACCAAGCCCTCCCGCCAGAGCCAGAGCAACCGCAAGCTTGCGTACCTTCATGCTTTTTCCTTACCAGTCTCCGTTATTCGCTACCGCTTATGAACACAGAATCGGACGAGGTTGGATGACTTTTCACTTTTGTAATATTAGATTTTGGAAAGTATTAATGATAATGGCAGCTTTATCAATCAATCACACATCGTGTTTGTACCAGTTCCTGATGTATTTCACGGAACCGGTTGTGAAACCAAGGTTAGTGCACGCCCGAATAACATGATCAACCCCGGAAAAGATGTCAGAAAATATCAGGGGCGGCGACTGATTTCAGCCGCCGCCCCTGACGCATTGCCGGAAACTGTACACAGTTGGCATTACACGACTTTGCCAACGACAGTTTTTTAACGCTCCTGCAGTATCCGCAACATGCGCCGCAGAGGTTCTGCCGCGCCCCAGAGCAACTGATCGCCCACGGTAAAGGCGGAAATGTACTCCGGCCCCATGGTCAGTTTACGGATCCGGCCGATCGGAATGGTCAGGGTGCCGGTGATTTTGGCCGGCGTGAGCTCTCTGATGGTGGCCTCCCGTTCGTTGGGAACCACTTTCACCCAATCATTGGCCCCGGCCAGAATGGACTCGATCTCGTCCACCGGCAGGTCTTTCTTCAGCTTGATGGTCAGTGCCTGGCTGTGGGAGCGCATGGCGCCGATCCGCACACAGATGCCATCGATCGGAATCGGGTTGTCACTGCGGCCAAGAATCTTGTTGGTCTCGACACCCGCTTTCCACTCCTCCTTGCTCATGCCGTTATCAAGTTGCTTGTCGATAAACGGAATCAGGCTGCCCGCCAGCGGCACCTGAAAGTGCTCGACCGGGAAGTTGTCCGAGCGCATGGTGTCCGTCACCTTGCGGTCAATCTCGAGAATCGCCGAAGACGGATCCTCCAGTTCCGCCGCCACCGAGCCCTTCAGAACCCCCATCTGGCTGAGCAGTTCCCGCATGTGCTGGGCACCGGAACCGGAGGCCGCCTGGTAGGTCATGGGGGACACCCATTCAATCAGATCCCGCTCCAGCAGCCCACCGAGGGCCAGCATCATCAGGCTGACGGTGCAGTTACCGCCGATATAGTCCTTCACCCCCTTATCCAGGGCCGTATCGATGACGTTACGGTTGACCGGGTCCAGCACGATAACGGAGTGATCCTCCATTCGCAGGGTGGAGGCGGCGTCGATCCAGTAGCCATCCCAGCCTGCATCCCGCAGCTTGCGGTAGACGGCCGTGGTGTAGTCGCCCCCCTGGCAGGTGACGATGACATCCAGCGTTTTCAGGATGCCGATGTCATAGGCGTCCTGCAGTGGCGGAACGCCTTCCTTGCCGACGTCCGGCGCCGGCTTGCCGGTCTGGGAGGTGGAAAAAAAGACCGGATCGATGTCGGCAAAATCGTTTTCTTCACGCATGCGCTGCATGAGGACCGAGCCCACCATGCCGCGCCAACCTACAAGTCCAACTCGCTTCATTGGCGATCCTTGAACCTCTTTTATGCCAGCCCACTGCCGTTATCGCTGGCAGGGACCGGATGAATGATCCCGCGGCAGCGGCATTGTGCTGCCGTCGGGGTTCAGCGGAACAAAACGGTACCGGGGCTTACAGGGCGGCCAGCACGGCATCCCCCATCTCCCGGGTGGATACCTGCCTGGTGCCCTCAGACATAATGTCCGCAGTGCGCAGGCCCTGGTCCAGTACCTTGCTGACAGCCCCCTCGATGGCCTCGGCGGCTTTTTCCTCGCCAAGGCTGTAACGCAGCATCATGGCGCAACTGAGGATGGTGGCCAGCGGGTTGGCGATGCCCTGGCCGGCAATGTCCGGCGCTGATCCGTGACAGGGCTCGTACATGCCCTGCTTTTCGGAGTTCAGCGAGGCGGACGGAAGCATGCCGATAGAGCCGGTGAGCATCGCCGCTTCGTCCGAAAGGATATCACCAAACATGTTGCCGGTCACAATCACGTCAAACTGCTTGGGGGCCCGGACCAGCTGCATGGCGGCGTTATCCACATACATATGGGACAGTTCCACGTCCGGATAGTCCTTCGCCAGGTCATCCATGATTTCCCGCCACAGCACCGTCACCTCAAGCACATTGGCCTTGTCAACGGAACACAGGCGGCCGTTACGCTGCTGCGCCGCCTCGAAGGCCACGCGGCCGATCCGGCGGATCTCGGACTCGCTGTAGACGTAGGTGTTGTAGCCCTGGCGTTCGCCCCCTTCCAGGGTACGGATGCCGCGGGGCTGGCCGAAGTAGATGCCACCGGTCAGCTCCCGTACGATCATGATGTCCAGCCCCGACACCACCTCGGGCTTGAGGGAGGAGGCAGAAGCCAGCTGCGGGTAGAGAATGGCCGGGCGCAGGTTGGCAAACAGTTCCAGGTTGGAACGTAGCCCCAGCAGGCCCTTCTCGGGGCGCAGGGCCATTTCCATCCTGTCCCATTTGGGGCCGCCAACGGCCCCCAGCAGGATGGCGTCAGATTTCTTTGCCCGCTCGAGGGTGCCGCCGGGCAGCGGCTCACCGGTTTCGTCGATGGCGGCACCGCCCACCAGGGCATGCTCGAAGGACAGCTTCAGGTCGAACTGCTCATCGATTTTCTTCATGACCTTCTCGGCCTCGGTGACGATTTCGGGGCCGATCCCGTCGCCGGGCAACATTAATACGGTTCTGGACATGTTTGGTTCCTGTGTTGTTGTCTCAGTCAGTGACCAGCGTCAAACAGCCAGGGGGCGGTCTGACGGCGTTTGTTCTCGTACTCGCGGATCAGGCCGGCATCCTCCAGGGTCACACCGATGTCGTCCAGCCCATTGAGCAGGCAATGGCGACGGAAGTCATCCACATCGAAGCTGAAGGACTCCCCGGAGGGTGTGGTGACGGTTTTGGCTTCCAGGTCCACGGCCAGCCGGTAGCCCGGGTTGTCGTAGGTTTCCTGGAAGAGTTTGTCAACCACTTCCTCCTCCAGAACAATAGGTAACAGACCATTCTTGAAGCAATTATTGTAGAAGATGTCGGCAAAGCTGGGGGCGATGATCACCCGGAAACCGAAGTCGTCCAGGGCCCAGGGCGCGTGTTCACGACTGGAACCACAACCGAAGTTGCGCCGGGCCAGCAGTATGCTGGCATCTTTATAGCGGTCCTGGTTGAGGACGAAATCCGGGTTGAGGGGGCGGCCGGAACAGTCCTGGTCCGGTTTGCCTTCGTCCAGGTAGCGCAGTTCGTCAAACAGGTTGGGGCCGAAGCCGGTCCGCTTGATGGATTTTAGAAACTGCTTGGGGATGATCATGTCCGTATCCACATTGGACCGGTCCATGGGGGCGACAATACCCTGGTGTTGCGTGAAAGCTCTCATGGTGTCTCTCCTGTGGATCAGTCCAGCATCTCGCGGACATCAACGAAATGGCCCTTGATGGCGGCCGCGGCGGCCATGGCGGGACTGACCAGGTGGGTGCGGCCGCCAAAGCCCTGCCGGCCCTCGAAGTTGCGGTTGGAGGTGGACGCGCAGTGCTCGCCCTGCCCCAGTTTGTCGGCGTTCATGGCCAGGCACATGGAGCAGCCCGGGTCGCGCCACTCGAGGCCGGCCTCGATAAAGATCCTGTCCAGGCCTTCCTTTTCCGCCTGGGCTTTCACCAGGCCGGAGCCCGGCACCACCATGGCCTGCTTGAGCACCGGTGATACCTTGTGCCCCTTGACCACTTTGGCCGCCTCACGCAGGTCCTCGATGCGGCTGTTGGTGCAGGAGCCTATGAATACCCGGTCGAGCCTGATGTCGGTGATTTTCTGGTTGGGTGCCAGCCCCATGTATTTGAGGGCCCGCACGATGCCTTCCCGTTTGATGGGGTCCGGTTCCTGCTCGGGGTCGGGCACGGCACCGTCCACACCGGTCACCATTTCCGGGGAGGTGCCCCAGCTGACCTGGGGCATGATGTCGGCGCCTTCCAGTTCCACCACCTTGTCGAAGCGGGCATCCGGATCGCTGTGCAGGGTACGCCAGTACTCGACGGCCTTGTCCCACTGTTCGCCTTTGGGAGCCATCGGGCGGCCACGGACGTAGTCGATCGTGGTATCGTCCACGCTGACCATGCCCACCCGGGCACCCGCCTCGATGGCCATGTTGCAGATGGTCATGCGGGCTTCCATGCTGAGGTCGTGGATGGCCTCACCGCCGAATTCGACGGCGTAGCCGGTGCCACCGGCGGTGCCGATACGGCTGATGATGGCCAGGACCACGTCTTTGCCGGTGACGCCGGGGCCGAGTTTGCCGTTGACCTTGATCAGCATGTTTTTCATTTTCTGCTGGACCAGGCACTGGGTGGCCAGTACGTGCTCCACTTCAGAGGTGCCGATGCCGTGGGCAAGGCAGCCGAAGGCGCCATGGGTGGAGGTATGGGAGTCACCACAGACGATGCTCATGCCCGGCAGTGTGGCGCCCTGCTCCGGCCCGATGACGTGGACGATGCCCTGGCGCTGGTCCTTGATCTTGAATTCGAGGATGCCGAATTCGTCGCAGTTTTTGTCGAGGGTCTCCACCTGGATGCGGGAGACGGGGTCGACGATGCCTTCAACGCCCCGTTCCCGGTCGGTGGTGGGGACGTTGTGGTCCGGGGTGGCGATATTGGCGTCGATACGCCAGGGTTTGCGGCCGGCCAGACGGAGGCCTTCGAAGGCCTGGGGTGAGGTGACTTCGTGGAGCAGATGCCGGTCAATATAGATCAACGCGGAGCCGTCATCCCGCTGTTTGACCAGGTGGTCGTCCCACAATTTGTCGTATAAGGTTTTGCCCGCCATGGTTTTGGTCTCTCTCTTTGTTCGGGTCTGGTTTTGACTGCTATGGGGTGGATTCTACTCCCCTGGTTGCGATAACCTCAATTCATGTTTTTTAT
>JBMCIH010000102.1:0-6771 GCA_048617055.1 Marinobacter sp.
TTCCGGAGGAATCACAGCAGTCGCCCTCCCGCCGAGGTGAGGCTGTGCATCAGCGTGACCGGCTCCTCGCCGGTGCCGAGTGTCAGGGCACCGACACCGGTCTGACGGAACAGCGAACCAAGCGCTGCCCGCCGGGCCCGGGCGTGCTCCTGCCAGGCCTTTTGCAGTGCCCGGTCACGGCCATCGAACCAGAGCGTTCCGGCGGGGCCGGCAACCGCGTAGCGCCCCCGGTCCGGCAGGTGCTCATCGAGTGGATCGGTGATCAGTACGGCAGTCACCTGGTTGTGGGTGGCAAGGCCCGCCAGCAGCGCCCGGCTGTCGTCACTGACCCCCTGGAAGTCGCTGATCAGGAACACCCGGCTGCCGGTACGGGCAACGCGCCGGGCCTCGGTCAAAGCTCCGTTGAGGCTGTCAGCGCCGGGTTCCGGGGCAAGGTCCGGCTTATGGTACTGGCGGGTAGCCAGGGCATTCAGAAGCTGCATCACCGAACGGCGGCGCCTGGAGGGGCGAATGACTTCGGGCCGGTCCGTACCAAACACGATGCCGCCGGCCTGGTCACCGGAGCCGTGGGCCACCCAGGCCAGCAGGGCCGCCAGCTCAGCGGCCCGCACCTGCTTGTAGCTGCCCTCGCTGGCGTAGAAGAGGGTGGGGCCCAGGTCGCAGAGCACCAGCACCGGACGCTCCCGTTCCTCCTCGTAGACCCGGGTATGGGGCTGCTGGCGGCGGGCGGTCACCCGCCAGTCTATGCGGCGGACATCATCCCCCGGCTGGTAGGGGCGCACCTCCGCCAGTGACATGCCCCGGCCCCTCAGCAGCGAATGGTGGTCGCCCCGGCGTTGCCGCAGCGCGCGCCTTGCCGCCGGCATCTGCAGGGTGCGGGCCTGGACCTGCAGCCTCAGCAGTTCGTCCAGGTCAACAGCCGCCCGGTGCGGGGGTGTTCTGGTGGTATCAGCGGGCATGCTCATTCCCCGGCATCAGGCGGTTACCGGAACCCGCTCGAGCAGCCGCCGGACCACGTCATCGGCGGTAACGCCGGCGGCTTCCGCCTCGAAGGTGAGGATGAGCCGGTGGCGCATCACATCCGGGGCGATGGCCCGCACGTCGTCCGGGGTCACATAGTCACGTCCTTCCAGCCAGGCCAGCGCCCGGGCGCAGCGGTCGAGCGCGATGGTGCCCCGGGGGCTGACACCGAAGGCCAGCCACCGGGCCAGGTCGTCGTCCAGGGGCTGCGGGTTGCGGCTGGCCAGCACCAGGGCCAGCACGTAGTCTTCCACCGCGCCTGCCATGAACACCTCGCTGACGGCCTGCCGCGCTGCACTGACCTGTTCCGCTGTGACCTGCTCGCCCCGGGCCGGTTCCTGCCGGCGGCTCTGCTGGCGCACCAGGTGGAGGATGTCCCGTTCGGCAGAGGGCTCGGGATAACCGATTTTCACATGCATCAGGAAGCGGTCGAGCTGGGCCTCCGGCAGGGGATAGGTGCCTTCCTGCTCGATGGGGTTCTGGGTGGCCATCACCATGAACGGTTCGGGCAGGGGGAAGGTGCGCATGCCCACACTCACCTGGCGTTCGCCCATGGCCTCAAGCAGGGCGGACTGTACCTTGGCCGGCGCCCGGTTGATCTCGTCGGCCAGTACCAGGTTATGGAACACCGGGCCGCGCTGGAAGTCGAACTGGCCGGTCTCGGGCCGGTAGATCTCGCTTCCGGTCACATCCGAGGGCAGC
The DNA here is from genome assembly GCA_048617055.1 of Marinobacter sp. Taxonomy (GTDB): domain Bacteria; phylum Pseudomonadota; class Gammaproteobacteria; order Pseudomonadales; family Oleiphilaceae; genus Marinobacter. The sequence continues at coordinate 1,723 of JBMCIH010000102.1, forward strand.
AGATCCGGTGTGAACTGGATGCGGTGAAAATCGCCGCTGAGGTGGTCCGCCAGCGCCTTGATGGCGGTGGTCTTGGCCAGGCCCGGGGCGCCCTCCACCAGCAGGTGGCCATCGGCCAGCAGGGTTATGAGCAGGCGTTCCACCAGGGCTTGCTGGCCGATGATGCGGCGTGCCAGTCGCTCCTTGAGCTCGCCGAAGATCAGTTGTGTGGAGGGCATCGGGCTGGTTACTCCGAAGGTGGTTCCGTTTCGGTTAAGGCGTATGAAGTTTTCGCGAATTTACAGCAAATTATCAAGGGTTTGACTATGCTGGAGTTACCATTCGTTCACAACGGTATCTGCCTGTGGCAGCAGGTACCCGGACTGCAGAGGTGATTGATGAATACCCTGACCGTCACCAGCAAGAATCAGTTCTTTGAGCAGCTGGACAAGGAACTGTTTCGCAAGCTGTCAAAAAAGGAAGCGGAACGGATCAGCCATTTCAGCCGCCAGTTCCTTGTGCACCTGCCGCTGGAGGAATTGCTTGGCCGCCAGTTCCACGATATCTACGGCGCCCTGCTGACGGCCTGGCAGCTCCTTCAGAAGCGGCCGGAAGGCAAAACGCCGGTCAGCGTGTTCAACCCGGACCTGGAAAGCGACGGCTGGCAGTCCACCCATACCGTGATTTTTATTCTGCACCCGAACATTCCGTTCCTGATCGATTCGGTCCGCATGGCCATCAACCGCCGGGATATTGGTACCCACACCCTGCATCACTCGATACTGGCGGTGGAACGGCGCGGCGATGGCACCCTGGTTGCCCTGGGGGAACCGGAAGAGACCGGTGACCGCTTCCGTCATGAGGCATTTATCGTACTGGAGATCGACCGTCATAGCGACCAGAAGGAGCTTGCCAATCTGGAGTCCCTGTTACAGGAAGTCCTCCACGAGGTACGTATCGTGGTGTCCGACTTCGGCCCCATGAAAGACAAGGCGCTCGAGATTGCCCGCGAACTGGATGCGACTCCCGCCGATGTGCCTGCGGACGAGATCGCGGAGGCCAGGGCCTTTGTCAACTGGCTGGTTGACGACCACTTCACCTTTCTCGGCTACGATGAATACGATTTCCTCACCGAGAAGAAGGGCACCAGTGTCTGCCGGCGGGAAGGCTCCGAGATGGGTATTCTCAGGGTCAACAACGAGCGTCAGGCACGGGTGCCGATGCGTGAGCTGCCCCGCCGGACCCGGAGGGAGATGACCCGCACGGACGATGTGTTCATTTTCGCCAAGTCGGCCCAGCGCTCGCGGGTCCACCGCCCGGCCTACCCGGACTACATTGCGGTCAAGAAATTCAACAGCGACGGCGAAGTGGTGGGTGAGCGCCGCTTTCTTGGCCTGTATACCTTCCGTGCCTACAGCGGCCGGCCGGAGGATATTCCCCTGCTGCGCCGCAAGGTCCGGGCGGTGATGGAGCGTTCCGGCTTCATGCGGGACGACTATGCCGGCAAGGAGCTGGATCAGATACTGACGGTCTACCCCCGGGACGAGCTGTTCCAGATGGAGCGGGAAGAGCTTTACCGCACCGCCCTGGAAATCCTCTACATCCAGGAACGGCGGCAGATCCGGCTGTTCATGCGGGAGGATGTCTACGGACAGTTTGTGACCTGTCTGGCCTTCTTTCCCCGGGATATCTACAACACCGAGCTGCGACTGAAAGTGGAGAAGGTGCTCTGCGAGCGCCTGGAGGCCGAGGACATCAGTTTTGTCACCCACTTTTCCGAGTCCGTGCTGGCCCGGGTACAGTTCACCATCCGGGTGCCCCAGGCCGGCAGCCGCCGGCTGCCCATCCAGGAGATCCAGGAACAGGTTATCGAGCTGGCCCAGTCCTGGCGGGACGGGCTGGCGGAGGCCCTGCATGAGAATCTGGGAGAGGAGCGGGGCAACGAACTGCTGCGCACCTATGCCTCGGCGTTTCCCGCCAGTTACCAGGACCTGTTCTCGCCCCGCCGTGCGGCCATCGACCTTGAGCATATCTGTGCCGTGGCTGCCGGCCAGCCCCTGGCCATGAGCTTTTACCGGGCGCTGGAGGAGGAAGAAAGCACGGTCCATTTCAAGCTGTTCAATCCTGCGGAACAGCTGCCCCTGTCCGATGTCATGCCGATTTTCGAGAACCTGGGCTTCCGGGTGATTGGCGAGCATCCCTTCGAGATCGTTGATCATGACGGGCGGGTGGTGTGGATCCATGACTTTTCCCTCCAGGCCCGTTCCGGTGATGTGGTGGATATCCACCGCTTCCGGCCCCTTTTCGAGGAGCTGTTCCAGCGCGTCTGGTTCGGGGAGGCGGAGAACGACGCCTTCAACAAGCTGTTGCTGTCGGCCTACCTGGGCTGGCGGGATATTGCGATTCTTCGCACCTACGCCCGTTACATGCGCCAGATCCGTTTCAGCAACAGCCAGAGTTTCATTGCCAGCACGCTGGTGACCCATGTGGGCCTGACGGAATGCCTGCTGCAGACCTTCGATACCCGGTTCAACCCGGCCCGCCAGCAGAACCAGACCAAGAGCGAGGCGGCCCAGCAGAAGCTCGAGCTGGAATTCAACGCCGGCCTGGAGGAGGTGGAGAACCTCAGCGAGGACCGGGTGCTGCGCCTGTATCTGGATCTGATCCAGGCCACCCTGCGCACCAACTATTACCAGACCGACAAAAACGGCCAGCCCCGGCCCTACATCAGCGTGAAGCTTGACCCTTGCCGCATTCCCGACATGCCGCTGCCACTGCCGATGTTCGAGATCTTCGTGTACTCGCCCCGGGTGGAAGGGGTGCACCTGCGCGGTGGCAAGGTGGCCCGGGGCGGGCTGAGGTGGTCGGACCGGTTCGAGGACTACCGCACTGAGATTCTCGGTCTGGTGAAGGCTCAGCAGGTTAAGAACGCGGTCATTGTTCCGGTGGGGGCCAAGGGCGGTTTTGTGGCCAAGCGCCTGCCGGATTCTTCCGACCGGGAAGCCTTCCAGAGTGAAGGTATTGAGGCCTACAAGACCTTCATCCGGGGGCTGCTGGACATCACCGATAACCTGTTGGACAACGAGATCCATCCGCCGCCGGATGTGGTACGCCATGACGGCGACGACCACTACCTGGTGGTGGCCGCCGACAAGGGTACGGCCACCTTCTCCGACATCGCCAACGGCCTGGCGGCGGAGTATGGCTTCTGGATGGGCGACGCCTTTGCCTCCGGTGGCAGTCACGGCTACGACCACAAGAAGATGGGAATCACCGCCCGCGGCGCCTGGGTATCTGTGGAGCGTCACTTTCGTGAACTGGGGCTCAACCCGGCGCAGGACACCTTCTCTGTGATCGGCATCGGCGACATGAGCGGCGATGTATTTGGCAATGGGCTGCTGTGTTCCGACAAGGCCCGTCTGGTGGCGGCGTTCAATCATATGCACATCTTTGTGGACCCGGACCCCGACCCTGCAGCGAGCTTTGCCGAGCGCAAACGGCTGTTCGAACTGCCCAGATCCGCCTGGTCGGACTACGACAAGTCACTGATTTCCGGAGGCGGCGGTGTGTTCAGCCGCAGCGCCAAGTCGATACCCGTCAGCCCGCAGATGAAGAAACTGCTGGGCATCAAGTCCGACCGGGTGCCACCGAACATGCTGATTTCCCACATCCTCAGGGCCCAGGCCGACCTGTTGTGGATCGGCGGCATCGGCACCTACGTCAAATCCGCCACCGAGTCCAATGCCGAAGTGGGCGACAAGGCCAACGACGGCCTGCGGATCGACGGCCATGAGTTGCGCTGCCGCGTGGTGGGCGAGGGGGGCAACCTCGGCATGACCCAGCTGGGGCGCATCGAGTTTGCCCTCAACGGCGGCCGCCTCAATACGGATTTCATTGACAATTCCGGTGGCGTCGACTGCTCCGACCACGAAGTGAACATGAAAATCCTCCTCAACCGGGTGGTGGCCGCCGGCGACCTCACCGAGAAACAGCGCAACATCATGCTGGAGGACATGACCGAGGAAGTGGCTCACCTGGTGCTGACCAACAACTACCGCCAGACCCAGGCCATCAGCGTCGCCAACGAGGAGGCCGCCAGCCGGATGGAAGAGTACCGGCGGCTGATCAACAACCTGGAGGCCGCCGGCAAGCTGAACCGGGAGCTGGAGTTCCTCCCCGACGACGAACGGCTGGAGGAGCGCAAGGCGGCCGGCAAGGGCCTGACCCGCCCGGAACTGGCGGTACTGATTTCCTATGTCAAGGGTAACCTCAAGCAGGTGCTTGTGGACAGTGACCTGCCTGATGACCCGATGCTGGTGTCGGAAATGCACAAGGTGTTTCCCCGCCCCATGGTGGAGCGGTTTCCCCGGGAACTGGAGGCGCACCAGCTGCGCCGGGAAATCATTGCCACCCAGGTCGCCAACGACATGGTCAACCACATGGGTATCACCTTCGTGGACCGGCTCAGCCAGTCCACCGGCGCCGACGCTGCCGCCATCTCACTGGGCTGGATCATCGCCCGGGAAGTCTTCCGGCTCGATATCTGGTGGCGCAAGATTGAGGCCCTGGACTACCAGGTCCCGGCAAGCCTGCAGATCCGCCTGATGAACGAGCTGGCGAGGCTGGTCAGGCGCACCGTGCGCTGGCTGCTGCGCAACCGCCGCAGCGAGCTCAACATCCAGTCTCACCTGGACCGGTTTACCGACAGCATCAGCCGGATTTCCGCGAATCTGGCGGACTATCTGGGCGCCGGCGCCGAAAAGGAATGGAAGAAAGGGCTGGAAAAGCTGGAGCAGCAGGGCGTGCCCCCGGACCTGGCAGCTGTGGTGGCCGGAAGCTCCTATCTCTATTCCGCCCTGGGCATTATCGAGGCGCACGAGTCCACCGGCGTACCGCTCAAGACCGTGGCCAACCTCTACTACACCCTGGGCGAACGGCTGGACCTGAACTGGTTTGCCATTGCCATTGCCGCGCTCAGGCCAAGATCCCACTGGCAGGCTCTGGCGCGGGAGAGTTTCCGGGAGGACCTGGACTGGCAACAGCGGGCGCTGACCACCGGGGTTCTGCGCA
>JBMCIH010000103.1:0-6733 GCA_048617055.1 Marinobacter sp.
CTGCTTCTTCACCGGAGACATGCCTTCGAAGCGGTCACCAACAGCAACCACCAGGTAGTGATTCCCGTCGTTCTGGACCTCAATCTCACAGTCGGGCAGCGCCTGGCGGACCCGTTCGGCAACGTCCTGGGCTTGCATACGCGGTTTAACCTCGATTTGTACGAAAACGAAGGCTGAATTGTACCGGATTATCGGGAGCCGGTCAGCCAGCGGGACACGCCATTTAGCCGGGAAAGCGCCATCAGGTCCTCCGGGGCGCCACTGAAACTCAGCTCCAGCGACTGCCGCACGGCGGCCCGCTGCCAGCACAGCAACAATGACAACAGCAGACTGCTGGCGCTGGCCACAGCTGACAGGTCGACCACCGCGGATGATGCCGGTGGCAACGAGGCCAGCCAGGCCTCACCCTGTTGTCTGAGACCAGCCACATTGTCAGCGGTGACCCCGCCGGCGAGCGCCAGCCTGTTGCCGTCCGCCCGCACCGTTGCGGTCATTCGCCGTCCGAGTCCCTGTCCATTTCCTCCTCAAGTTCCAGGGCAGCGACCGCATCGCCCCAGTTGTCGATCACCGCCTCCACATCGCCCCGGCGGGACTCCATCTCCTGGGCGAAACGATCCCGGAAGGCCAGGCCGATGTTGACGCCCTCCACAATCACGTTTTCCATCAGCCAGTCGTCGCCCGCGCTCTTGCGGTACATGGAATAGGTCACCTGATACCGGTCTCCGGACTCGGTGGTTACCCGCATATCGACGGAAGCGCGGTTTTCATCGCGGGGATTGATCTTGGCGCCCTCAACGGCAATCTCGAACTCTTCGGAATTGCTCACCAGAGCCTGGGCGTAGCTGTCGAACAGGCTCCGCTTGAAGCGGGTGACAAACTCATCCCGCTGTTCCGGTTCAGCCTGGCGGGCATACCGGCCCATAACCCGGGCGGCGATGCGGCGAAAATCCACAAACCCGGTCAGCGCCTCATCCATCTCTTCGTAGAAGGCTTCCGGGTCCTCCTCGTAAAGGTTCCTTTCCTCGTTCAGGCGCTCAACCAGATTCTGGGTATTCTCATCAACGTAACGGGCAAGTTGCTGATTGTCGGCCACCGCCGGCCGCGCCAGAAGAGCCACCATCAAAGCCAGTGCAAATAACGCCCGGGTGACGGGCAAAAAACGGGTGATTCGACGAACCACGGTCATGGGTCTCTCCTGTTGTGTATTCCTGTCTGTCCTGCTTCAGTCGCCCTTCTGGCCGGAAGCGAAATTGCTGATCATGCGTTCAATATTGAGCGCCGACTGGGTTTCATAGAAGGTGTCACCATCAGCCAGCGACTCTGAATCAGCGCCGGGGGATATATCAATATACTGCTCACCCAGCAAGCCCGATGTACGTATGATTGCGGAACTGTCCGCCGGAATACGGTCCATCTCCGATTCGATGTCCATCACCACCTTTGCCTGGAACCGCTCCTGGTCGAGGGTGACTTCCCGGATGTGGCCCACCGTCACCCCGGCAAGCGACACCCGGCCCCGGGGAGCCAGGCCGCCCGCGTCATTGAAGTAGGCCTCCACCGTGTAGCTTTCACCGGCCGGCTTCAGCGCCAGCCCGCTCACCTGCAGCGCCAGAAACAGCAGTGCCCCGGCACCGGCGAGCATGAACAACCCGACAACGATTTCCGTTGTTCTCTGCGACATCAGAAACTCCCGAACATGACAGCGGTCAGGACAAAGTCCAGACCCAGTACCGTCAGTGATGAAAACACCACCGTTCTGGTGGTTGCCGAGCTGATACCCGCCGAGGTTGGCACGCAGTCGTAGCCCTGGTAAACGGCAATCCAGGTACAGGCGACCCCAAACACCAGGCTCTTGACCAGGCCATTGAGCACATCGTCCCCGAAGGTGACCGAGGCCTGCATGTTGCCCCAGTAGGAACCTTCAAATACGCCCAGCCACTGGACGCCCACCAGCATGCCGCCCAGGATGCCCACCACAGAGAAGATCAGCGCCAGCACCGGCATGGAGATAAAACCCGCCCAGAGCCTGGGCGCCATGATCCGCCGTAGCGGGTCCACCCCCATCATTTCCATGCTCGACAATTGCTCGGTGGTCTTCATAAGGCCGATTTCCGCCGTTAACGCCGACCCTGCCCGGCCGGCAAACAGCAGCGCCGTCACCACCGGCCCGAGTTCCCGCAGCAGCGTCAGTGCGATCATCTGGCCGATGGCACTCTCGGAACCGAAGTCACTGAGAATGGTGTAGCCCTGCAGCGCCAGCACCATGCCAATGAAAAGTCCGGAAACCACGACAATGGCCAGCGACAGTACACCGATGCGGTAGATCTGGGCGACCAGCAGGGGGAACCCCACCGCAGGCCGTGGCACGCCAGCCAGCGAGTCCCAGAGGAACAGCGCCGCCCGCCCGAGGGAGGCCACCGTCGCCAGACCCCCGCGCCCGAGCCGGGCCACACGGTCAGAAACGCTCCTAGACATGAGTTTGTCCTGTCCGGGGGCCGGATGTTCCCCAATCCTCGGCGGGCTCGGGAGCCGGATAATGGAAAGGAACCGGACCGTCCGGCTGCCCATGAAGGAACTGCTGGACCCTGGCTGAAGGGTGGTTTATCAGTTCGTCCGGTGTACCCTCGCCGATCACCTGGCCATCGGAGATAATACAGGCGTAGTGGGCGATGCTGAGGCACTCCGGCACATCGTGGGAGACCAGCACGCTGGTCAGCCCCATGGTGGCGTTCAGATCCCGGATCAGCTTAACCAGCACTCCCATGGAAATCGGGTCCTGCCCGGCGAAAGGCTCATCATAGAGGACCAGCTCCGGGTCCAGGGCGATACTGCGGGCCAGGGCCACACGCCGGGTCATGCCACCGGAGAGTTCCGCCGGCATCAGCTCCCGGGCCCCGCGCAGACCCACCGCCTCGAGCTTCATCAGCACGATATCGCGGATCATATCTTCCGGCAGGCTTGTATGTGCCCGCAGGGGAAAGGCCACATTTTCGAACACGCTGAGGTCGGTGAACAGGGCGCCGCTCTGAAACAGCATGCCCATACGCTTACGCAGGCGGTACAGTGCCTTTCGTCCCAGCGTTGGAACCTCCTGCCCGGCCACCTGGATGCGGCCGCTGTCAGGGCGCAGCTGCCCACCAATCAGCCGTAGCAGGGTGGTCTTTCCGGTGCCACTGGGGCCCATAATGGCGGTTATCCTGCCGTAGGGAATGCGCAGAGTCACACCGTCAAGGATGCGCCGGCCACCCCGGGTAAAAACAACATCGTCCAGATTGACGCAGGAACTGTCAGCCATGCCCGAAACCAGCGGAAACTTTGGCGATACAGTATGCGAACTTGCCTTGTGGCTCAATGAATTCAGCGGTTAAAGTTTGTGAAGCCGGGGTTAATGCCCCGTTTCGGAGGCCGTGATCGGGGCAGCCCCGGAATCCCCCTTGATGGTATACTGGCGCCCGTATCGCCGCATTCACCGGCCGGGCCTGGACCCGGTCCGCACAGCCTGACCAGGAGCCCCATGAACAAGCCGTTTATCACCGCCGCCCTCAAGGCCATCGACATTGAACGCCTGGCTGTGGAAGCCCTTTCGGACCGCATCAACGACGACTTCGTACGGGCCTGCGAAGTGATCCTGGCATGCAGGGGCCGCGTCGTGGTGACCGGCATGGGCAAGTCCGGCCATATCGGCAACAAGATCGCCGCCACGCTGGCCAGTACCGGCACCCCGTCCTTCTTCGTGCATCCCGGCGAGGCAAGCCATGGTGATCTGGGTATGATCACCAGCCAGGACGTGGTACTGGCCATCTCCAATTCCGGCAATACCGGCGAGGTACTGACCATTCTGCCCCTGCTCAAGCGCATGGGGGCGCCTCTGGTGAGCATGACCGGCAACCCCGAGTCCACCCTGGCCAGGGAAGCGGTGGCCAACCTCGACGTGGGCGTGGAAGTGGAGGCCTGTCCGCTGGGCCTGGCCCCCACCTCCAGCACAACCGCCACCCTGGTGATGGGAGACGCCCTGGCGGTGGCCCTGCTGGACGCGCGGGGCTTCAGTGCCGAGGACTTTGCCCTGTCGCATCCCGGTGGTGTGCTCGGCCGGCGGCTGCTGCTGCGGGTTTCCGACATCATGCACACCGACGACCGTATTCCCAGGGTGCGGCAGGACACGCCCCTTGCCGGCGCCCTGCTGGAAATCTCCCTCAAGGGCCTGGGGATGACCACCGTGGTGGATGACGACGGCCGCCTGGTGGGGATATTTACCGATGGCGACCTTCGCCGCACACTCGACCGCTCCATCGACATCCAGAAGACTCTGATCCGCGACGTCATGACCCGCCATGGCCGCACCATCCATGACGACCAGCTGGCCGCCGAGGCCCTGCATGTGATGGAGGAACTGAAAATCAACGCGCTGCCGGTCCTCGACCGCCGGGAGGAGTTGGTGGGCGCCATCAACATGCACGACCTGCTGCGTGCGGGGGTGATCTGACCGATGGGCGGAACTGAAGCAACCATGGCCCGACCCCACTGGCCGGAGCAGATCCTGACCAGGGCGCGACCGGTTACCCTGCTGGCACTGGATGTGGACGGTGTGATGACCGACGGCTCGCTGCTGTTTTCCGCTGCCGGCGACGAGCTCAAGGCTTTCAATATCCTTGACGGTCTCGGCCTGAAACAGGCCATGGCGGCTGGCATCCAGGTTGCCGTCATTACCGGGCGCAACTCGCCCCTGACGGAGCGCCGCATGACCAGCCTGGGCATCGACACCCTGCTGCAGGGCCGTGAAGACAAGCTCACCGCCCTGCGGGAGATTGTGTCGGCGCGGGGGCTTTCTCCGGCGCAGGTGGCCTACATGGGTGACGACCTGCCGGACCTGGCCGCCATACGCTATGCCGGACTGGGGGCCACAGTGCCCAATGGCCACTGGTACGTGCGCCAGCACGCCGACTATTGCACCCGGGTCGCCGGGGGCGCGGGAGCGGTCCGGGAACTGACCGACCTGCTGCTGGGGGCCCGTGGCGTACTCGACACGGAACTCCAGCGCTGGCAGGGGGACTGCTGATGGCCACCGGAGACACCCGCAGCCTGCCGGTACGGATCGCGGAGCTTCTCGGGCGCCCGGCGGTACGCAATCCCGGGCTGCTGATCGCCGCGCTGATACTGGGTTTCCTGTTATGGCGCAGCGACGACCCCCGCACCGCGAACACCGATGCCATGGAACTGCGGGGCGAGACGGAACCGGACAGTTTTGTCAGCGAGGGGGTGTTCCGCAGCTTCGATCAGCAGGGGCAGCTTAACATGGTGCTGACCAGCCCCCGCACCGAGCAGTTCGATGACCGTCAGGAGGCGGTTTTGAAACAGCCGGATGGCACCCTGTATGATCATGAGGCTGACCTGAACTGGCTGGTTGCCGCCGATCACGGCCGCTACGCCATGGACACAGAGCTGATGGAACTGGCAGGCAATGTGGAAGTCACCCGCCGGGTGGAAGGGGGCGACGCCGTCTTGCTAACCGAATACCTTCGCATTGATAATGCGGCCCGCAAGGCCACCACTGACCGCCCGGTCACCCTGACATCACCGGGCAATGTCACCCATGCCCGCGGCCTGACCGGCTGGTTTGACGAGCGGGTCCTGGAACTGGAGAACTCCGTTGAGGGAATCTATGAAACCCGTCAGTAGCCTGGCTCGGCCCATGGCACTGCTGTTGCTGCTGACAGCGGCGACACCTGCACTCGCCTTTGATCCCGACTCTGATGAGCCCATCCGCATCTCCGCCGACTCGGCCAGGCTCGATGACAACCAGGGCATAGCCATCTACCGGGGCGATGTTGAGGTTCGCCAGGGGGAAGTGCTGCTCACGGCCGACCGGGTCGATGTGCATCGCAGCGCCGAGGGCCTGGACCGTATCGATGCCCACGGGCAGCCGGCCACCTATGACCAGCCGGCTACCGAGACCGAAAGCGCCACCTACGCGGAAGCCCTGGAGATACACTACTCCGCAGGTGACAGCCTGCTGCGCTTTGAGGAAGAAGCCGTGGTGAAACAGGGGGACGATGAATTCCGCGGCGCCCTCATCAACTACGACACCGCCGAGCGGGTGGTCACCGGTGAAGGGCGCACCGCCGAGGGCAAGGGGTCCGGCCGGGTTGAAATGGTAATCCAGCCGCGGGGCAACCGCTCTTCCGACGACAACAGCAACTGACGGCGCGCACTATGGCACTGTTACAGGCAAACCACCTGGCCAAGAGCTACAAGCAGAAGAAGGTTGTCATCGATGTGTCCATGAGCATCGAAAGCGGCCAGATCGTGGGCCTGCTCGGCCCCAACGGCGCCGGCAAGACCACCTGCTTTTACATGATTGTGGGGCTGGTACCGGCCGATCACGGGCACATCAGCATCGATGGCAAGGACATCACGCCCCTGCCCATGCATGGCCGGGCCCGACGGGGCATAGGCTATCTGCCACAGGAGGCCTCGGTGTTCCGCAAGCTGTCCGTCAGCGACAACCTGATGGCCATCCTGGAAACCCGCAAGGACCTCAACCGCCGGCAGCGGGTAGAAAAGATGGAAGAACTGCTGCAGGAGTTCCATATCACCCATATCCGCGACAGTGCCGGCATGGCCCTGTCCGGCGGCGAACGACGGCGGGTGGAGATTGCCAGGGCGCTGGCCATGGAACCGGCCTTTATCCTGCTGGATGAGCCCTTTGCCGGCGTGGACCCGATTTCCGTCAGCG
>JBMCIH010000104.1:0-6724 GCA_048617055.1 Marinobacter sp.
ATTGATGTACTGGCGGTACTCCCGCGACTGATGATTCTCTTCTTCCTTGGGCACGAACCGTGAGCCATCGGTGCGCAGGTCGATTTCCTTCTCCAGGGTTTCCCGCACGAAGTCCCGCTGGCTCTCGAAGGGGATGGGGGCGGGCATGTGTTTGGGCAGTATCTCGGCCGGATCCCGCTGCTCATACTTTTTGAACAGGTTGCGCACCAGGTCGAGATGCCCCAGTTCGTAATCCAGAAAACGCTCCCAGATGGCCTTGATACGGGGGTTGGTTTCGCTCTCCACAAAGCTGAAGTAGTTGTAGGCCTCGTTGGCTTCATAGAGCAGCCATTTCTCCAGCAAGGTCTCGTCGGGGTCGATGATCGACCCGTACTGGGTCACATGCTGTTCCTCGATGGAGGCGATTTCCGCATAGAGCAGCCGGGCGACCGGGTCCGAAAAGGTCGGCCCGATGTTCATGTAGTAGTCCCGGGTCTGATATTCCCCGGACATAATGGTCAGCGCGTTCATCTTGCTGATGGGGTCGGCGGTGGTGCGGTCATAGTGTTCCCGCAGATCATCATGGGGATGACGGTGCTCCTCGAAGGTAATCCGGCCCGGCACGATGTCGGTATAGCACTGCAGTATGTTGTTGGCGTCCTTGCCTTCCACCCGGTCCAGCAGGGCTGAATACCGGTACATATGGTCAAAGTCTTCCAGCAGCCCGAAGCGGTACACTTGGGCCAGGTAAGGGTCCGGTTCCTGCTGGGCAATGGCGGCGGTCACTTCAATGGCCACCTGTTCATAGCCGATGGTGGTCTCGATCGGGGAGTGGTCGGACGAAAGCAGCCAGTTGATCATCGTCTGCTGGTGGTGTTCCACCCGGCGTACAGTTGCCAGTGCCTGCCGCAAGGGGCCATTCATCTGGCTGCACATATGCTGGAACCGGTTCGCCTGTTGCTCCAGGCCGTTCGCCAGTATGACCCGTACCCGGGTGAAGGCGTCGTCATCCAGCTTGTTGAGGGGCGGTTGCACCAGCTCCCTCAATGTGAACCGCTGTTTGTTCAGCGGCGTTCCCCGGTCCGTTAACAGGTTGATCGACATGAGTGTCTCTCCCTATTGCAGTTGCCCCATAACCGCGGCGTCAGACGGACGCAGCAGGGGGATTCGTTTATTGTCCAGACCCGGTTTCAGGACCACCTTGGTGCAGGCGTGGGCCCGGGACTGAAACATGTCGTAGGCGCTCGGGGCGTCTTCCAGGCCGTATTTGTGGCTGATGACGAAGGAGGGGTCGATGTTGCCGTCCTGGATGTGGCCGAGCAGAGGCTTCAGATACCGCTGGACATGGGTCTGACCACAGCGGATCCTGAGGGCCTTGTTCATCATGGCACCCAGGGGCACCTTGTCGGCAAAGCCGCCATACACCCCCGGCACCGAGACCACACCGCCCTTGCGGCAGGCCATGAACGCCTGGCGCAGGGCCGCGGGACGGTCGTTTTCCAGGTAGAGTGCCTGTTTGGTACGGTCATACAGGTGCTCGATGCCGAAGCCATGGGCTTCCATGCCTACCGCCTCGATACACGCGTCGGGTCCCCGTCCGCCAGTCTTTTCCCTGAGCTGGGAAAGCAGATCACGGGTGCCCCGGCACTGGCTGAAGTCGATGACATCCGCGCCCTGGCGCCTGGCCATGGCCAGGCGGTCGGGCACCTCATCGATGGCGATGACCCTCTCCGCGCCGAGCAGCAGCGCGCTGGCAATGGCGAACTGGCCAACGGGACCGCATCCCCAGACAGCGATGACATGCCCGGGCTCGATATCGCAGTTTTCCGCCGCCATATAGCCGGTCGGGAAGACATCGGTGAGGAACAGCACCTGGTCATCCTCGAGATGGTCCGGGATCTTCAGGGGGCCCACATCGGCGTAGGGCACACGCACGTACTCCGCCTGCCCACCGGAGTAACCCCCGAGCAGGTGGGAATAGCCGAAGATGCCGCAGGGGGAATGGCCCCACAGCTGCTCCGCCAGGACCGCCTTGGGGTTCGAGTTGTCGCACAGGGAGTAGAGGTCCCTGCTGCAGAAATAGCAGGCACCACAGGAGATGGTAAAGGGCACCACCACCCGGTCGCCTGTTTTCAGGTTGGTGACGCCCTTGCCCAGCTCCACGACCTCCCCCATGAACTCATGGCCCAGGATGTCGTGCTTTTTCATGGCCGGTATCCGGCCATTGTAGAGGTGCAGGTCAGAGCCGCAGATAGCCGTGGACGTGACCCGGATGATGGCGTCCCGGGGGTTGATGATCTCCGGGTCCCGCACATGTTCAACGCGGACATCATGGGTTCCGTGCCAGCACACCGCCTTCATGGCTTGCCCCCTGAGGCCGCTGCCCCCTTCTCGTAGCGCCGGCTGGTGGGAACCTCGCCCGCCTCCAGCTGGGACTTGAGATTGCGCAGGTTCTGGTCGAGGACGGCGTTTTCCAGCCCCGACAGAAAGCGTGCCGCTGCGCCGGTGACGTTGCCGGGCGGGCAGAAATTGAACGCCACCGACAGTTCGGTACCCCGGTTGTCCTCCCGCGGGTTGAACAGGACCGTGCCCCAGGTCTGGATATCCGAACCCTCCAGGGAGCGCCAGGCGAGCAGTTTGCCCGGGTCATCGTCGACAATCTCCGCATCCCACTCGAGAGCAGGCCCTGCCGGGCCACGGGCCACCCAGTGGTAGATGTCGCCTTCCCGGGGTTCGACCCGCTCAATGAAGCTCATTACCCGGGGCAGGTTGCTGAAATCCTTCCAGAACTGATACACCTGCTCCGGCGGGCGGAGGATGGTTACCTGGCTGGCAAGGCGTATATCGCCGGGGCCCTTGCGGGCGTCCATTGCCCCGGAGGACCGTGACTTGCCCAGCGCGGCACCCGCCAGGCCGGCACCCAGGGCTGCCAGTGCCCAGCCCTTGTGGCCTCCTTCTGAGGAGTACTGCTCCTGGCGTGATCTCTTGCCCGTGCCCGCGTGGTTGCGCAAACACCAGGTGGTTCCGGCAAGCAGGGCCGCTGCGCCGAGCAGGAGCCCGGTACCTCCGGAGCGGGAATCAGCTGAGTGTGTGGGCCGGTCGTTGCGTGAATCATGCATAGCGGTTCTCCCTGGGGAAGCTGTGAGGTTGATGGTGGGTAGGCGCGGGGGCCGGGGCTTACTGGCTTGACCCCCCGGCCTCACCGCTGGTGTCCGGTCCCTGATCAAGTTCGTCCTCGGTAATGGCGCCGTCGTCGTCGTGGTCGAACTTGTCCAGCATCCGCTCTGTTCTGCCCTCAATGTTCCTGCGTTCCTCGCTGCCCTGGCCGGCTGCGGTGCTGCCCCAGGCATTCAGTTCGTCCTCGTCCAGCTTCCCGTCCTGGTTGCGGTCCAGTTGATCAAAGGTGCGGTCGTTGGGTTCGCCGGAAAAGGTCTGCTCGTGCTTCTTCGTCGGGTCCTCGTCCGCCATGGCGGGAGCCGCGGCAAGGGAAAAGACAATTGCGACCGGTGCGGCAAGTCTGGTGAACATGAGTCTTCCTCTCTCATCTGCTGGGAATGGTATTTGGTGTCCGGCGGTACGGTCTCTGTCCCGGTATCACCTCATCCTTACGTAAGCTGAAGCAGCTAGCGTGCCAGGGGGTATAAGACAGATTCCGCCGGTAATGGCATCTGCCTCCGGCCGCCCGCCCGGGGCAGGGAGTACCGTCCTGCGGCTGTTCAGCGAAGGTTCCTGCCGGACACGCGGGGACCCGGACGGCAGGTCAGTTTTACAACTCAGGCGGCAGGTTTTACCGACTTCGCCCGCCTCGTCATCCTGGCAGGCGCTGTCCGGCGCAGGCTCGGCATATGGCCTGGTCGTTGCTTCGGCTACAGTCCGTGCCGTTCCCGCAGAGGATCGCGGAAAGGCGTCCAGTAGCCTGGCCGGGGCTAGGCGACAGGCAGAACACCATGGTCAGACCCGCCTGTTTCGCCGGGATCAGTCCCCGGCTGTCACTGAGGAAGTGCACATGAAACACATTTTTGTTCTGGCGATGGATGAATTACAGAGGCGAGAACTTGGCACCATCAGGAACCCGGAGCAGTACACCTTCCACGGTGTGCTGGACCAGGAAACCCTGGTGGAGGCGGAGACCATCGATTTTGACGACCTGCTTGACCAGGCCCGCCGGTCGGTCAAGGAAGCGGGTACCCCCGTCGATGCCATTATTGCCCACTGGGATTTTCCGACCAGTATCCTGGCCCCGATCCTGTGCAAGGAGTTCGGCGTGCCTTCGCCATCCCTGGAGAGCGTACTGAAATGTGAGCACAAGTACTGGAGCCGGCTGGAGCAGGCCAAAGTGGTACCCGAAGTGGTGCCGGGTTTCGCCTGCTTCGACCCGTTCGACGATCAGGCCCTGGAGGGTATTCATCTGGATTTTCCGTTCTGGATCAAGCCCATCAAGGCGTTTTCGTCCCAGCTGGGCTTTCTGATTGAAAACCGGGAGCAGTTTCTTGAAGCACAGGCCATCCTCCGCGAGAAGATCGGCCGCCTCGGCATGGCCTTTGACCAGGCCCTGGCACGGGTGGGCCTGCCGGAGGAGCTGGGTGGCGCCGGTGGCTGCAGCTGCCTGGCGGAGGAACTCATCAGCGGTATGCAGGTAGCGCCGGAAGGGGCCGTCTGCCAGAGCCGTTTCCACATTCACGGCATTTTCGATATGAACCGCGGCGGAAACGGGACCAGGCTTGACCGGCTCGAATATCCGAGCCAGGTGCCACGCACCCTGCAGCGACAGATGGAAGAGATCTGCGAAAAGCTCCTCGCCCACATCGGTTTCGACAATGGCTGTTTCAATGTCGAGTTCATGTGGGATGAAGAGCAGGACCGGCTTCGCCTGATCGAGGTCAACACCCGCATGTCCCAGTCCCATTCCGAAATCTTCATCCTGGTGGATGGCATGAGCAACCACGAAGTGGCTGTTGAGGTGGCCCTGGGCCACTATGAAGGGCTGCCCCAGCAGCAGGGGCCCTACCGGGTGGCAGCCAAGTTCATTTTGACCCATCCTGAGAATGGCCGTGTTCGACGGATTCCCACCGATGAGGAGATTGAGGCGCTTCGCGAACGCTTTCCACACATGCGAATCAAACTGGACGTGGAGGAGGGGATGACCCTGGACCAGGTACCCAACCAGGACGCCTACAATTACACCCTGGGCGAACTCTACCTGGGTGCTGAGGACCATGAATCCCTGCTTGAACGCTACCGGGAATGTGTTGAGGCACTGAATTTCGACATCATTCCGCTATCCGACCGCGACCAGAATTCCGCAGGAGGTAACGATGAACATCGTCGAGACGTTTCCCTACAGGATAAAGACGATCGAAAACCTGTTCATACCGATGCGTGACGGCGCCCGGCTGGCGGCGAGGATCTGGATGCCGGAAGGGGCTGAAAGCCGGCCCCTGCCGGCGATTCTGGAATACCTACCCTATCGCAAGCGTGACCTGAGCCGGGGGCGGGATACCAACAACCAGGCCTATCTGGCCGGCCATGGCTATGTCTGCGTACGCGTGGACATGCGCGGCAGTGGCGACTCAGACGGCGTACTGACCGATGAGTACACCCGCCAGGAGCAGGAGGATGGCGTTGACGTCATTGCCTGGATTGCCGAGCAGGCCTGGTGTGACGGCAATGTGGGCATGATGGGCATCTCCTGGGGCGGCTTCAACAGCCTGCAGGTGGCGTCGCACCGGCCGCCGGCGCTCAAGGCTATCATGACCGCCTGCTCCAGCGACGACCTCTACTCCGACAACATGCACTACATGGGTGGCTGCCTGCTGGGGGACAACCTGTCCGAGGCCACTGTCATGTTTGCCTTCAACTCCCTGCCGCCAGACCCGGCCATCGTCGGTGAGCGGTGGCGTGACATGTGGATGGAGCGTCTCGATGGCAGCGGTCTCTGGCTCGAGTCGTGGCTGAAACACCAGTGGCGAACGGATTACTGGCGCAACAGCTCCATCTGCGAGGACTACGAGGCCATCCAGTGCCCGGTGCTGGCAGTCGGTGGCTGGGCCGATGGCTTCACCAACGCCGTCTTCCGCCTGATGTCGAGGCTGTCGGTGCCCCGCCAGGGGCTGATCGGTCCCTGGGGCCACAAGTACCCCCATCACGGCATACCGGGACCGGCCATCGGTTTCCTGCAGGAGTTGCTGCGCTGGTGGGACTACTGGCTCAAGGGAATCGACACCGGCATTATGGACGAGCCCATGCTGCGGGCGTGGATGCAGGACAGTGTGGCCCCCCATACCTCCTACGAAACCCGCCACGGTCGCTGGGTGGCGGAGAACAGCTGGCCTTCGGACAATGTCCGCCAGCGGCGGTATCCCCTGTGCTACCCGGGCACGATCGGGGCAGTGGAGAGCGAGTCCGAAACAACCCAGTGGATGAGCCTGCAATCACCCCTGTCGCTGGGCATGGCGGCGGGCAAATGGTGTTCCTATGCCGCCACACCTGATCTGCCCGGGGACCAGCGCCAGGAGGACGGCGGCGCGCTCACGTTCGACACCGAACCGCTCACCGCTCCGCTGGAGATACTCGGGGGCGGCTGGGTGGACCTGGAGCTGACCGCCGACAGGCCAACGGGTATGGTGGCGGTGCGGCTCTCCGACGTGGCGCCGTCCGGGGAAGCCACCCGCATCACCTACGGGCTGCTCAACCTGACCCACCGGGACAGCGACGAGGAGCCGAGCCCGCTGGAGCCCGACAGGCC
>JBMCIH010000105.1:0-6720 GCA_048617055.1 Marinobacter sp.
TCATCCGGTCCTCCTCTCGGGTTGATATCGGGGCACTGGCTGGCGGCGGCTTGCTTGTGTTAAGGGACACCAGACCACCGCCGCTGCCAGGGCATTGTCCGCGATCAATCAGGACAGTTTAGCGTAGGCGTGGCCGCCGTCCACCGCAATGGTGTCCCCCACTACGTAGTCGCCGGCCCTTGAGGCCAGATAAATAGCGGCACCGGCCATATCCTCATCACTGCCCACGCGGCCCAGCGGCGTCTTGTCAGCCACTTCGTCGCCATGGTCCCGGGCGGCCCGGTTCATGTCTGACGGGAAGGGCCCGGGGGCAATGCCGCTGACCACGATGCGGTCCTGCACCAGACGCGCGGCAATACGGCGGGTCAGGTAGATCAGGCCGGATTTGGAGGCGTGGTAGGAATAGGTCTCCCAGGGGTTCAGGCGAATGCCGTCGATGGAGGCGATATTGATGACCTTGGCCGGCTTGTCGTCAGACGCGCCCGCCTTCAGCATGCCGTGCAGGGCCTGGGTGAGGAAGAAAGGGGACTTCAGATTCAGGTCCATGACCTTGTCCCAGCCATGCTCCGGGAACTCGTCGAAGTCCTCGCCCCAGGCGGCACCGGCGTTGTTGACCAGAATGTCCAGGTGGTCTTCCTTCTCCTGGAGCTTTCGGGTCAGTTCCCGGCATCCTTCCACCGTTGACAGATCCTGGGGCAGGGAGAAACAGCGGCCATTGCCGGCGGCGAGCTCCTTCGCGGTGGCATCGCACTGGTCCGCCTTGCGGGAGGAAATATAGACCTTGGCGCCCTGGGCCACGAAGCCGGCGGCAATCATTTTACCGATGCCGCGGGACCCGCCGGTCACCAGGGCGGTGCGGCCTTGCAGGGAAAACAGGTTTTCAAACATGGTGGTAGCTCCGGTTGTTGTCGTTGGGGAATGACTGCCGGATCATTCTGACGTTTTACGCTCAACATGAGAAGGAAAGCGTACCAGGTGCAAACTGTCAGTCGGAGAAAAGCTCTTCCAGCACTGAACGCATGCGGCGGACATGACTGCCGGGCCAGTAGACGCGACCACACCCGGGGCAACGCAGGAACGGCCCCTGGCGGTCGCGGGCCTGATCCGGCACAAGGGTGGCGATTTCCTCGTCGGTGGCGGCTCTCAGTCGCTGGTTGCATACCAGGCAGCGGGTGAACAGGTCCCGGGTCATTCCGATGCCGCAGTGCTCTGCCACTTCCAGCAACTGGGCCTGCGGTGAACCTGAGGACAGCAGCAGGGCCCGCCGGGGTCTGAGATAGGTTACCAGGTGCCGGTCGCGGGTGAGCACAATGCGTTCCTCGGCGTCCGCCCGGGCTACCAGGTCGTGGTCATCGATGTCGGGTTCGTGCTGGGTATCATATCCCAGTGCCCGCAGCCAGCGGGCCAGACGCCCCAGCATGGCGTCGGCGGCAAAGCGCTTGTCTGCCTTGGGGTAGGGCATGTCGGGCACCTTGCGATCAGTGGCCAGATTCTGTTCGGGATTCGGCAGGGCTTGCCCTGCCCGCCGGCTTTCAGGCCGGTTGGGCGGCGCCCTGTTGAGCCCGGGCTGCCCGCGCGGCGTGCAGCTTGTTGTAGCTCTCGATCAGGCGCAGGTGCCTGTCCAGCCCCTTCAGCTGCATGTCGGTGGGCGCGAGCCCCGGGAAGCGGATCGTGCCATTGACCGCACCCACCACGGTTTCCATGGTTTCCCCGCCGAACATGCGCCGCAGGTTGGGCAGGAAGTCGTCCAGCGCCAGTTCGTCATCGATCACGATCTCCAGCACCGCGTTCATGGCCTGGTAGAACAGGTTGCGCTCCACGGTGTTGTCGTTGAACTGCAGGAAGGCGTCCACCGTGTCCAGGGCTTCCTCATGGCGCTGCAGGGCCAGGTAGATCATCAGCTTGAGCTCGAGGATGGTGAGCTGGCCCCGAATTCCACACCGATCAGGTTGATGATCTTCATATAGTTGTCCAGCTGGCTTTGCTCCAGCCGCTCCACCAGATCGGCAAGCTGGTCATCATCCAGCGCATGCAGGTTGAGGATATCCTCACGGTAGTCCAGGGCCATGTTGGTGTTGTCCCACACCAGGTCCTCCACCGGATAGACCTCGGAATAGCCCGGTACCAGGATACGGCATACGGGCGCGCCCAGGTCCTCGTGAACCGCCACGTACACCTCCTTGCCCATGCCGGCGAGAATACTGAACAGCCGGTCCGCCTCTTCCTGGTTGGTGCCGGAGAAGTCCCATTCGCAGAAGGGGTAATCCGCGCGATTGCTGAAGAAACGCCAGGAGACCACGCCGGTGGAGTCGATAAAATGCTCCACATAGTTGTTGGGCTCGGATACCGCCAGGCTGTTGAAGGTGGGCGGCGGCACGTCGTTCAGGCCCTCGAAGCTGCGGCCCTGCAGCAGTTCCGTCAGGCTGCGCTCCAGCGCCACCTCGAAGCTCGGGTGGGCGCCAAAGGAGGCAAACACGCCGCCGGTCTTCGTGTTCATCAGGGTGACGCACATCACCGGGTACTGCCCGCCCAGTGAGGCGTCCTTGACCAGTACCGGAAAGCCCTGTTCTTCCAGGGCCCGGATACCTTCCAGAATGTGCGGGTATTTCTCGAGCACGGCCTGAGGCACATCCGGCAGCGCCATTTCCTCCTCGATGATCTGCTTTTTCACCGCCCGCTCGAAGATCTCCGACAGGCACTGTACCTGGGCCTCCTGCAGCGTGTTGCCGGCGCTCATGCCGTTGCTGAGGAAGAGGTTTTCGATCAGGTTCTGGGGAAAGTACACCACCTCGCCGTCGGACTGACGCGTAAAGGGCAGGGCACAGATGCCCCGGTCGGCCCGGCCGGAGTTGGTGTCGATCAGGTTGGAGCCCGCCAGCTCGCCGTCCGGGTTATAGATGGCCAGGCAGTGCTCATCCAGAATGCCCTCCGGCAGACCATCATCCGGGCCCGGCAGAAACCACTTCTCGTCGGGATAGTGAACAAACCCGCGGCCGGCGATCTCCTTACCGAAGTACTGGTCGTTGTAGAAGAAGTTGCAGCTCAGCCGCTCGATAAACTCCCCCAGCGCCGAACAGAGCGCGCTTTCCTTGGTGGCACCCTTGCCGTTGGTGAAACACATGGGAGAGGCGGCGTCGCGGATGTGCAGCGACCAGACATGGGGCACGATATTGCGCCAGGAGGCGATCTCGATCTTCATGCCCAGGTCCCGCAGGATGCCGGTCATGTTGGCAATGGTCTCCTCCAGGGGCAGGTCCTTGCCCTCGATATAGGTGCGGCTGCCTTCGGGGGTGGTCATCAGCAGGGCCTGGGCGTCCTCGTCCAGGTTGTCCACGGTCTCGATTTCAAAGGTGGGGCCGGTCTGCACCACCTTCTTGACGGTGCAGCGATCGATGGAGCGCAGGATACCCTGGCGGTGCTTTTCCGGCAGGCCTTCCGGCAACTCTACCTGGATCCTGAAGATCTGGTTGTAGCGGTTCTCCGGGTCGACAATATTGTTCTGGGACAGGCGGATATTGTCCGTGGGAATGTCCCGCGCCTTGCAGTAGACCCGCACGAAATAGGCCGCACACAGGGCCGAGGACGCCAGGAAGTAGTCAAACGGACTGGGGGCGGAGCCGTCGCCCTTGTAGCGGATGGGCTGGTCGGTAACGACGGTGAAGTCGTCGAACTTCGCTTCCAGTCTGAGGTTGTCGAGAAAATTGACGTTGATTTCCATTGCGGGGCTACCGGATCCGGGGAATTTGGGCACACTGGTTTCGGCCAGGCGCCATTATCCAGTTTTTTCAGGCTGGCGTCCTGGCCGGACGGGGAGACTGGCGGGAATTGCCTACGCCGGGGGCGCTCGGGCCACAATGGCGGGCGTCAGTCCTCCGCCAGTGTCTTGCGCATTACATAGCGCAGGATATGGGCACCACGCACCGCGGCCCGCTGTTCGCTCTCCACCTCAAAGCCATGGCGCTGGAAGAACGGCCGTGCCACCACACTGGCTTCGGTATACAGCTCGGTTACGCCCTCGGCCTTCAGACGCTGCTCGGCCTCACGGTACAGCTTTGAAGCCACCCCCCGCCGGGCGTAGTTGGGGGCGGTGAAGATCAGGTCGATATTGCCTTGATGGTCATAGGAAATGAACCCGGCCAGTTCGGAACCCTCTTCTGCCACCAGCGTTTCGAGGGACTCCAGGCGCTGCTGCCATGAGTCCAGCTGGGGCGTGCGGGAGGCCCAGGCATAGCGCTGGGTCTCATCATAGGCGGTGGCGGTCAGTTCGTGAACCGAGTCGGTGAACACCCGAACCAGCGGGCTCAGGTCCTGAATCCGGTATTTCCGGACAGTGATAGTACTCTCTGACGTCATGGGCTCTTCCATCCGGTCCCTTATCAGTGACCACAGTACGTCAAAAGCGCCCTGGCGCAAACCGGCAATATTACGTAAATGCCCGGCCTGGCTAGAGGCAGGTCAGGCCGGGCCCGGGACGGTGGTGTTACTGTTGAGTACCGCAAGCACTTTCTGCACATGCTCGGCGGTTTCGTTGCCCAGGGTGGTGAGGTAGCCGCCGTCCTTCTGGGTGATCAGGCCTTTGTCGTACAGGCGTTGTGCGGCGGCGACCATGGCCGGATCGGCGGAGTGGCGATGGACCTTGAGGCCTTCCCGGGAGGAGGCGTCGTCGAACAGGGCCAGCAGGTTGAGTTCGCTCAGATGATCGGCAGAGAAGGGCATGGTGACGTCCTTTACAGTCAGGGATGAGGTAACCGGCATCCGGGGGGCCGGACGCCGGTGCGTGCTTCGGGAAGTGTCGTTCAGGCGGTGGGCGCTGTCCAGACATGAAAGTGCGGTTTCGTCAGACCGCCACGCCAAGGCTGCGCAGATAGTCATCATAGCTGCCGCTGAAATCCGTCACCCCGTTTTCTGACAGTTCGATGATGCGGGTCGCCAGGCTGGAGACGAACGCCCGGTCGTGGCTGACGAAAACCAGTGTGCCGGGGTAGTGTTCCAGCGCCAGGTTCAGGGCCTCGATGGATTCCATGTCCAGGTGATTGGTGGGTTCGTCCATCACCAGCACGTTCGGCTTCTGCAGAATCAGCTTACCAAACAGCATCCGCCCCTGCTCGCCGCCGGAGATGACCTTCACCGACTTGGCAATCTCGTCACCGGAGAACAGCATGCGGCCCAGTGTGCCCCGTATCACCTGCTCGCCACCATCGGTCCACTGGGCCATCCAGTCGTAGAGGCTGACATCCTCGGCAAAGTCGCCCGCGTGCTCCTGGGCAAAATAGCCCACCTCGGCGGCGTCCGCCCACTTAACGGTGCCTTGCCGTGGTGCCAGATCCCCCACCATGGTGCGCAGCAGGGTGGTCTTGCCGATGCCGTTGGGGCCGATGATGGCCACACGCTCCCCGGCCTCGATCTGCAGGTTCAGGTTGCGGAACAGAATCTCATCGCCGAAGCCCTGGCTGACCTTGTCCACCACCACCGCCTGACGGTGCAGCTTGCGCTGCTGGTCGAAGCGAATGAAGGGGCTCAGGCGGCTGGAGGGGCGGATTTCCTCAAGCTGGATCTTGTCGATCTGGCGGGCCCGGCTGGTGGCCTGCTTGGCCTTCGAGGCATTGGCGGAAAAGCGGCTGACGAAGCTCTGCAGTTCCGCAATCTGGGCCTTCTTCTTGGCGTTGTCCGCCTGGATGCGCTCCCGGGCCTGGGTGGCCGCGGTCATGTACTCGTCATAGTTGCCCGGGAACTGGCGCAGCTCGCCATAGTCCAGGTCCGCCATGTGGGTGCACACACTGTTGAGGAAGTGGCGGTCGTGGGAAATGATGATGATGGTACTGTCCCGAGCGATCAGAACCTGCTCCAGCCAGCCGATGGTGTTGATGTCCAGGTGGTTGGTGGGCTCGTCCAGCAGCAGCACGTCCGGGTCGGAAAAGAGCGCCTGGGCGAGCAGTACCCGCAGCTTCCAGCCCGGCGCGATCCCGCTCATGGGGCCGGTATGCTGCGCCAGGGGAATACCCAGGCCCAGCAGCAGTTCCCCCGCCCGGGACTCGGCGGTGTAGCCATCGAGTTCGGCGTATTCGTTTTCCAGCTCGCCAATGGCCATGCCGTCCGCTTCGGACATCTCCGCCTGTGCGTAGATCCGCTCCCGCTCGGCATGCACCCGCCACAGCTGTTCATGGCCCATGATCACCGTATCCAGCACGCTGTGGTCTTCGTAGGCGAACTGGTCCTGACGCAGTTTGCCCAGGCGCACATCCGGTGCCAGCATGACCTGGCCACCACTGGGTTCCAGCTCGCCGCCGAGAATCTTCATGAAAGTGGACTTGCCGCTGCCGTTGGCACCGATCAGGCCGTACCGGTTACCGCCGCCAAACTTGACGGAAACGTTCTCGAACAGGGGCCGGGCCCCGAATTGCATGGTGAGGTTTGCCGTGGAGATCAAAAGAAATGGTCCTGGAGGGAAGAGGCATCGTCGCCTGGGGCAGGGATACCGGGAAAATTGGGCGCGTAGTGTACCGCTTATTGATGAGGGCTCAAAGGCCAGGGCGGCTGCCGGTCATAGCGGGTTTCCGCTATCGGTGCCTTCCGCCACGTTGAAATTCTTGCACTCACCCTCCAGAACTCTCAGACAAAGGCCATAGCCAGAGGAGGCGATCATGTTACAGGTCAACCCGGAAACCGTATGCCGGCTGATTGAACTCGCACAAAGCTTCCATGCCCGGGAGCCGGTCAGCA
>JBMCIH010000106.1:0-6698 GCA_048617055.1 Marinobacter sp.
CATCGCACCCTTGGGGGCGCCGGTGGTGCCGCCGGTATACTGCAGCACTGCCAGGGCGTCCAGCTCATCCGCCACACCATGGTGCTCATAGCCACCGTCGTTATCCAGCAGGCTGGCAAAGCTCATGATCCGCTCGTCAGCCGGCACGTCCGCCAGCTCGCCTGCCTCGCTCAGTTGCGCCCGCACAGCCTCGGGCTGCCCGGCGAACTCGTCCACTGAGCCCACCACCAGTTTCTGCAGCCGGGAATGGCCAAGGAAACCGGTCATGCGTGGCAGCAGGGCCTGCAGATCCAGCGTGACCATGATGTCCGTCTCGCTGTCGCCGATCTTGTGCTCCAGGATACGGTCGGCATCCAGCGGCGAGTAGTTGACCACCACACCGCCGGCCCTGAGCACTCCCAGAAACGCAATGATGCCGTGAGGCGTGTTGGGCAGGTACAGCCCCACATTTACACCCGGGCCCACACCCAGCTGCTGGAGACCCGCGGCCGCCCGCGAGACCAGACTGTCCAGTTCGGGATAGGACAGGTCCCGGCCCATAAAGCTCACTGCGACGCGCTGTGGCCACCGCCCGGCGGCCTCTGCCAGCATCCGGTGGACCGGGCAGCCAGACAGTTCCGGCTGGTGGGGGACCCCGGGGGGATAGGTGGCAAACCAGGGGGCATCGGGGGCGACGACATTCTCGTTCATGGCTACTCCTGCAGGATTGTTGTTGTTCAGCGGTTGGGCAAGGGTTTCAGGCACCGAAGGCGGTCCAGCCACCGTCCACCATGATGGTTTCACCGGTAATGTAGGAGGAGGCCCCGGAGGCCAGGAACACCGCCGTGCCCACCATCTCTTCCGGCCGGGCCATACGCTTCATGGGGGTGCGGGCCGTCACCCGGTCGGCGAAATCGGCCCGGGTGTCGGTAATGGCCCTGACCAGCGGGGTTTCGGTATAGGCGGGCGCCAGGCCGTTGACCCGAACGCCCCGGTCTGCCCACTCCACCGCCAGGGTTCGGGTGAGCATGTCGACCCCGCCCTTGCTGGCGCAATAGGCAGAAGAACCGGTGAGGCCGGTCTTGCCGGCGATGGACGAGATATTGATGATGCTGCCGCTGCGCTGGCTCAGCATCTGGCGACCAACCGCCTGGGCCATGAGGAACACGCCCGTAAGATTGATGTTGATGATGGTCTGCCAGTCGTCCAGGGGAAGCTCTTCGGCGGGCTTCTTGATGGTCAGCCCGGCGTTGTTGATCAGTATGTCGATCCGGCCATACTCGTCAATGGCCGCATCCACAGTGGCGGAAATCTGCCCCGGCTCGCTGACATCACAGGGCACCACCAACGCCTTTACACCCAGGGCCCGGGCCTCGGTGGCCACCGCCTCCAGCTCATCCCGGCTGCGGCTGCACAGCACAAGATGGCTGCCCGCTTGCGCCAGTCCAAGTGCAAGGCTGCGGCCGATGCCCCGGCCGGCGCCGGTGATCAGGCTGACTTTCCCGCTCAAATCGAATAATGACATGGTATTACTGCCTTTTATGGGTTTGTTGTTATTGGGAGTCACTCAAGCAAAACATGGGAAAGCAAAAAATGCCAGCCCGGAAAAACACACCGATTCCGGCAGGTTGGCCCGGTTCCTGCTTTGGCTTATGGAAAGCGTCATTCTTTGGCCGGAACCATTCCGAGGTAAACCGACATGTCTTTGCTGACATCCCTGATCAAGGCGGGCAGCCAGTTCCAGCAGGCTGCGGCCCGCGGTAATGCCCAGCCCCAGCAGGTAAGCACCGGCAAGGCCCCCGGGACTCAGACGGCGGACCACAGCCAGGGCAATGACGACCGCTTCACTCTCACCGGGGGCCAGCCCCGGAGCAAGACCGGCAGGCTTTCGGTCAGCGAATACCGGCAGCAGGTCGGGCAGGATCTTGCCTATGTGCGGGAAACCCTGCGGCACAAGCTTGCCGAGTATGGCATGCAGCCCACTACCCAGATCTCGGCGTCACGGGATGCCTCCGGCGAGGTACGGGTTCAGGGCCGCATGTCGGAACAGCCCCGTCAGCGCATCGAGCAGGACCTCAACAACAGCAGTGACTTCCGGGAGGCCCTCAGGCGCCTGAGCGTCAACGAACCGACCCTGGCCTTCGTCGACACGGCGCTGAAACTGAACCAGGCCTACGGCACCAGCAATACGGTGCTCGACACCCTGGTCAGCGACAACCAGCAGTTCAACGGCCTGCAGGATCTGGTTCACCGCCATGACAGCATCCGCCGCACCTTTGCCGGTGGCGCGGCAAACGGTGACAACGGCCAGAGCGCAAGGGAGTACGCCTTCCGGCTCAACGCCCGGGCCTGATTCAGGGCCTGCTCAGACCCGGAAGGGTTCCGGGTCCCCCTTGCCCACCCGGGTAACCTCCGGCACCGGTCCGGTCATGTTCACCACGGTGGTGGGCTCCATGCCGCAGAAGCCGCCATCGATGATCAGGTCCAGCTCGTGCTCCAGCGCATCCCGGATTTCTTCCGGGTCCGTCATCGGGTTTTCCTCCCCCGGCAGGATCAGCGTACTGCTCATGATGGGCTCCCCCAGCTCCCCCAGCAGGGCCTGAACAATAGCATTGTCCGGCACCCGCAGGCCGATGGTACGGCGCTTGGGGTGCAGCAGGCGCCGGGGCACTTCGCTGGTGGCGTCCAGAATGAAGGTGTAGGGCCCCGGGGTAAACGTTTTCAGCAGGCGGTACTGGGTATTGTCCACCTTGGCGTAGAGGCCTACGTCCGACAGGTCGCGGCACACCAGGGTGAAGTTGTGCTTGTCGTCCAGCTTGCGGATGCGCTTGATGCGGTCCGCCGCCGGCTTGTCCCCCAGGTGGCAGCCGATGGCATAGCCGGAATCCGTGGGGTAGACGATCACACCGCCTTTGCGCAGGATGTCCACCGCCTGGTTCACCAGCCGCTTCTGGGGGGTTTCCGGATGAATCTGGAAAAACTGGCTCATGATGCCTGCTCCCGTTTGGAACCGCCCATGCAGTTGGGTGACGCCGGAACCTGGCCACCGGCCTGCTCCCACTCCTGCGGCGTATAGAGATGCAGGGCCAGGGCATGAACGCCACCGGCCATCTCGTCCGCCAGGGCCTGATAAACGGCCTGGTGACGGCGCACCTTCGGCTGGCCCTCGAACTGGTCCGAAATCAGGGTCACCTTGAAGTGGGTTTCAGAGTTCGGCGGCACGCTGTGCATATGGCTCTCGTTTTCCACCGTCAGATGACCGCCCTCAAAACGTTCGCCCAGTTTGTTCTCAATCAACTGCTGAATCCGC
This sequence comes from Marinobacter sp., assembly GCA_048617055.1. Classification (GTDB taxonomy): domain Bacteria; phylum Pseudomonadota; class Gammaproteobacteria; order Pseudomonadales; family Oleiphilaceae; genus Marinobacter. Next base: position 3,290 of record JBMCIH010000106.1, read on the forward strand.
ATATCTGTGCCTTTTTTCCCATGGATATCCAACTGCTAGTCTACACCCTGTGTCCCGTCTTGACAGTGGCCGCGCCAGACGCCATCTTGCGAATCCCCTAACACCCGGATCCGTCACCCGCCATGCGCCTGTATATTGCCGAGAAACCCAGCCTGGGCCGCGCCATCGCCGATGCCCTGCCGGGCCCTGTGCAGAAGGGCCCGGGCTGGCTGATGTGCGGCCAGGGTGAGCAGGCGGTCACCGTCAGCTGGTGCATCGGCCACCTGCTGGAACCGGCCGAGCCTGCCAGCTATGACCCGCGCTGGAAGGTCTGGCGCATGGAGGACCTGCCGGTCTTCCCGGACCGCTGGCAACTGGTTCCGCGGGACAGTGTCGCCAGGCAGCTGGGGGTGCTGGAAAGCCTGGTGCGCAAGGCCGCGGTCATCTACCACGCCGGCGACCCGGACCGGGAAGGCCAGTTGCTGGTGGACGAAGTGCTGCGCTATTTCGGGGTGCGCTGCAAGGTGCAACGGGTGCTGATCAACGACCTCAACCGGGAGGCGGTACGCAAGGCCCTCGCCGCTCCCCGGGACAACCAGGAGTTCCGCCGCCTGTCCCACTCGGCGCTGGCCCGGCAACGGGCGGACTGGCTCTACGGTATCAACCTGACCCGCTATTACACCCTGAGCTATCGCCAGCAGGGGGCCGATGGCGTCTATTCCGTGGGTCGCGTGCAGACCCCGGTACTGGGCCTGGTGGTGCACCGGGACGATACCATTGCCAGTTTTGAGCCCAAACCCTGGTACCGGCTGACCATTACCGCCCGACCGGGGGACCAACAGGGCCCGCAACAGGACTTCGAGGCCCGCTGGCTACCATCGGAGAACCAGCAGCCCTATCTTGACGAGGAAGACCGCCTGCTGGACCGCCAGGTGGCGGACGACATTGCCAGTGCGGTCAAAGGCCGACCCGGCCGGGTTACCGTTGCCCGTTTCCGGGACCGTAACGAGGCGGCCCCGCTGCCGCTGTCGCTGTCGGCCCTTCAGATCGGTGCCGGCAGGGCTTTCGGCCTGGGCGCCAAGGCGGTGCTGGACATCGCCCAGAGCCTGTATGAGAAGCACCAGCTGATCACCTACCCCCGCTCCGACTGCCGTTACCTGCCGGAAGGCCACCTGGCCCAGGCCGCCGGCGTCTGCCAGGCCATCGGCAGGGTGGATGACAGCCTGGCGAGCGCCGCTGGCGAGGCGGACCTGAACCGGCGCTCTGCGGCGTGGAACGACGCCAGGGTGGACGCTCACCATGCCATCATCCCCACCCTGCGGGCGCGGCCGGCGGGTGCGCTCAGCGAGAATGAGCGCCACGTCTATAACCTGGTGGCCCGCTACTACCTGATGCAGTTCATGCCCGAGGCCATCCACCGGGAAGGCCGCCTCGACCTGAGTGTGGGCGAGCACCGGTTCCGGGCCACGGAAACCGCACTGCTTGAGCCCGGCTGGAAAACCCTGGAGCCCCGCCAGCGCCCGTCCGGGGCCGCAGCCTCGAGCGAGCCGCCAAAAAAGCCCCTGCCCCGGCTCGAAAAGGGCGATGACGTGACCTGCGTGGACACAGCGGTAAAAGAACGCATGACCCAGCCGCCCCAGCACTTTACCGATGCCACGCTACTGGCGGCCATGACCAACATCGCCCGTTTCGTCGGTGATCCCCTGCTGCGCAAGACCCTGCGGGACACCGACGGCCTGGGTACCGAGGCCACCCGGGCGGCCATTATCGAAACGCTGTTCAGACGCGAATACCTGTACCGGGAAGGCCGCCACATCCGCGCTGCCGAAAAGGGCCGCAGCCTGATCCATGCGCTGCCCGAGGCTATCAGCCAGCCGGACATGACGGCCCGCTGGGAAGCGACCCTGGAGCAGATCCGGGCCGGAGCGGGGGACCCGCGGCAGTTTCTGGAGTCACTGAAAGAGCAGATCACCGGCTTTATCCGCCAGCCCGCGACCCACAGCGGCGACCGCTCCCGCCACCAGCACAGCGGCGCGGAAAGCAAGTCCGACTCCGATGCCATCCATTGTCCGAAGTGCCGTGCCCCCATGCGGATCCGTGAGGGCAGGTTCGGCCGCTTTCATGCCTGCACCCGGTTCCCCGACTGCAACGGCACCCGCCCCATCGATGACGACGCCCCCCAGGATGGTTCCAGTCAGCGGCCCTGGCCCTGCCCGGCCTGCTATGCGCCCCTGGTGCGGCGGAAAAGCCGGCGCGGGTGGTTCTGGGGCTGCAGTAATTTCCCCTCCTGCCGACAAACGGTCAATGACGACAACGGCAGCCCGGCGGCATTGAGCAGGTCGCCCGCCCGCTAGCCGGCCTGCCAACGGCAATGCCCGCTCCGGGGGGCACGGGTTTACGTAAATCCAACAGAACAACACTGACGTGTGTGCAAAGTTTTGACACAATACAGGCAAGTAAACGGACGTTTAAGTGACAGGTGGCGCCGGCCACCATTCCAGGAGGCAGCCCATGCGCATAGCCCTGCTTGAAGACGAACACGAACAGGCTCAGCATGTCCAACAGATACTGGCGGACCAGGGGCATCCCTGTGACAGCTTCCCGACCGGGCAGTCGTTTCTCAGCGCCGTGCTGCACCGTAGCTATGATCTGATGATCCTCGACTGGCAGATTCCCGACATGACCGGCCTGGACGTGCTGCGGGATGTCCGCGCCCAGCTCAACTGGCCGGTGCCCGTGGTATTCCTCACCCAGCGTGACAGCGAGCAGGACATCGTGCAGGCACTGGACGCCGGCGCCGATGACTACCTGGCCAAGCCGGCGCGCCCGGCGGAGCTGATTGCCCGGATTAACGCCCTGGCCCGTCGCACCAACCCGGAGACCGAAAAGGAAGAGCTGCACTATGGTCCGTTTGTGGTGAACACCAGCCGCCGCATCATTACCCTGCACGGCGAACAGCTGACACTGACCGACAAGGATTTTGACCTGACCCTGTTCCTGTTCCAGAACCAGGGCCGGCTGCTGACCCGGGAAATGCTGCTGGAGCGTGTCTGGGGACTGACCCGGGACATCAACACCCGCACCGTGGACACGCACATGAGCCGGCTTCGGCGCCGTCTGGGCCTGAACCCGGACAATGGCTTTCGCATCAAGACCATCTACCAGCGCGGTTACCGGCTTGAGTCCATGGCCGAAGCCGCCGCCAGCGCTGAATCCACCAACGCCTGACGTCAGGAAACGCCTGTTGCAGCCTTCAGCCGGATTGTTCCGCCGACTCCAGCCAACCATTGCCCTCATTGGCCTGCTGGCACTGCTATGGGGCCTGACCCCGGCGTCATTGCACGCCCAGGGACAGAACGGCAATGACTGGACCTATACCCTCAGATCCGGTGAAAGCTTTGGTCAGGTGGCCCGGGAACTGCTGAACGCC
>JBMCIH010000107.1:0-6686 GCA_048617055.1 Marinobacter sp.
TCGCTGCCTCTTCATCCACCACGGCCACAGGTTGATTATGTCTGAAGCGATGACGCCGGAAACGGTGCCGAACGTGCCTGCCAGCGAGGCAGAGCGCAAGCGCAAGCTGGAGATGAACAAGCTCCACAAGCGGCTGCGGCGGGAAACCGGCCAGGCCATTCAGGACTTCCGTATGATCGAGTCCGGCGACCGGGTCATGGTGTGCCTGTCCGGCGGCAAGGACTCCTACACCATGCTGGACATCCTGATGAACCTGCAGAAGAGCGCGCCGGTGCCCTTCGAACTGATTGCGGTGAACCTGGACCAGAAACAGCCCGGTTTTCCCGAACATGTGCTGCCGGATTATCTGTCGGGCCTGGGTATCGAGTACCACATCATCGAGAAGGACACCTATAGCATCGTCAGGGACAAGGTGCCGGAGGGCAAGACCACCTGCGGCCTGTGCTCACGCCTGCGGCGGGGCATCCTCTACAACTTTGCCGAGCAGCACTGCATTACCAAGATCGCCCTGGGCCATCACCGGGACGATCTGCTGGAAACCCTGTTCCTGAACATGTTCTACGGCGGCAAGATGAAGTCCATGCCGCCGAAGCTGTTCAGTGACGACGGCCGCAACACCGTCATCCGGCCGCTCGCCTACAGCCGTGAGAAGGACATTGCCCGGTACGCGGCGCTGCGGGAGTACCCGATCATTCCCTGCAACCTCTGCGGCTCCCAGGAAAACCTGCAGCGTCAGGTGGTGAAAGAGATGCTGCAGCAATGGGACCGGCAGCACCCGGGGCGCATCGAAACCATGTTCCGGGCCATGTGCAACGTGGAGCCGTCCCACCTGGCGGATACCCGCCTGTACGATTTTAGCGGGAAGGGCGCTCCGGTGGCCGCGGCGGCCACCGTGCAGGAGGTGGAACCGGGGCCGGACTATGGCCGGCTGGATGTGCTGAACCTCTAAGTGTCCCCTGACACCAGTGTGTCGTGCACACTCGGCTCAGCCGCCCCCGTTGCCCACCAGCTCCATAAGGCCGCCGATCATCTGGCTGATCAGCTCCAGCTGGGTGTTCAGCCCGTCGACGGTTTCTGAAATGCTGTTGATCTGCAGGCCCAGAAACAGTGCCACCAGCACAAAGACCACCGTGGTGAGCATCCACAGCCGCCGCATCTTGCCCATTCGGTTTTCCAGCTCCTCCTGGAACTGAGCATCCACCCGTGCCATGTGCTGTTTCATGGCGCGGATGTCCTCGTTGGCTTCCTCGTAGGCGATCTCGAGGGTGGAAAGGCGGCCGGTCAGCCGCCGCAGGTAGGACTGGTCGGCAACCGTCTGGTAGGGGCTCAGTTCCGGGGCGGCGAACTCCGGTTCTTCCTCGTTTTCCGCCAGGATGGTATCGATCATCTGGATCAGCTGCTCACGCTCCACCTGCTTGCCGATGACGCCGGCAGCCCCCCTTGCCCTGGCATCCTGCAGGTAGCGGTCAGCGTTCTGGGAGGTGTACATGAACACCGGGATGTCCTTGCTTTCCGGCTGGCTCTTGAGCTTTTCGAGCGCCTCGAAACCGTTCATGCCGGGCAACAGATGGTCCAGAAATATCAGGTCAAAATGTTCATGCTGAACGGCGCTCAGGGCCTCTTCGGCCGAGCCTACACCCTTGCTGGTCAGATCGGCCTTTTCCAGCAGCCGGGCCAGGATGATTCGGGCAGTGGAGGAGTCATCAACAATCAGTGCGTTGCCACGGGGCATTTTGTTCTCCCTGTATGATCGATGGCCCCCCGTGCCGCACGGTCACTGGTCCCTGACCGATCCTTGAGGGCTGGTACCCCCAGGCGGGGCACGTCAACACGTTAGTGTCCGGTGACGGCCAATTCAAGTAGCCCGTTGCCAATTTGTGGCACAGGTTGCCCAATCAGTTGCCGGCTGAAGGGAGGGGCCACAGGCCCCGGACAGGGCAGCCAGATCTCGAAGATGCCGCCGCCCAGTTCGCCGCCATTGTGCAGCCGGATGTGCCCCTGCTTGCCATTGTTCTGGTGCAGGTGGGCAATGGCAGAGGCGAAGTACAGGCCCAGGCTGGTCGAACCGGTGCTGAAGTCCGGGGCCCTGAGCAGGGCATCCCCGGCATCCCGCATGTGTTCGGGGAAGCCGTTGCCGTCGTCTGCGATGGTCAGCACCAGCCAGCCGTGCTCTTCCCGGGCGCCGAGCTGCAGCCGGCTGCGGGTATACCGGATGGCATTGTTGAGGGTGCTGGCAATGACCCCGGCGATGAGTTCATCGTCAAAGAAACCGACGATATCGTCATCTGCGCGGATGTCGTAGTCGATGCCATAGCCCTGCAGCAGCTGCTCGTGGCGGGCCAGCTGTTCACGCAGGAATTCGGCCACGTAGTGCTCGTCGCTGTGTGCGGACAGCTTGTTTTCCCCCAGCCGGTAAATGCCCAGCAGCTGGACCAGGTCACTGTGCACCCGCTCGGCCTCGTACTGCAGGGTGTTCAGCCGGGGGTGATCCCCAAGCAGTGTCTGCTGTTCCTGGCGCAGGTCATCCAGGGTGCTGAGCAGCATGCCCAGCGAATTCTTCATGTCGTGTACCGCCGAGGCAATCACCATGGAGAAATCGGGGGTTTCGATCTGCCGGTGGTTGTCGGTGGCCGGCTGTGGATGGTCACTCATTCAGGTGCTCCATTTTTCTTTTGAGGGCCAGGTAGCGGCGGTACTGGCGGTGCTGGGGCGGCAGGTTCTCCAGCGCCTGCAGGCAGCGGCGGCACTGGGCCAGGGCATGCTGACGCACCACCGACGGGTCGCCGTCGTCCAGCTGTTTCATGCGGATCTGTACCAGGTTGAGGTTGAGTGCGGCATGGTTGGGCACAATATCCAGCGCCTGTTCAAAGAACCTGGCCGCCTCGCTCAGACCGCCTTTCTCATAGGCCTGAATGCCTTCCCGATTCAGGGTCCGGGCCTGCAGCCGCTGCTGCAGCCCGACGGGCTCGTCCATCAGGTTCTCGATCTGCTCGATGGTTTCCGCCTCGCCTTCATATTTCTGGGCCAGGGAGGCCAGTAACTGCTCCGCCTCACGGTTCTGACCGACCCGGTAGAGGGTCTTGGCCAGGTCCAGTCCAGCGTCCGCCGAGAGTTTGTCCAAAGGAAGCGCGGCCCGGGCCTCTTCAAGAAATTTCTGGGCCTTGGTGCGGTTGCCCCGGGCGGCCACAATGCGGGCCCGCACCAGCAGGGTGCGGGGACCGATATCCGGTGCCTCGGGAAACTTGCGCTCCAGGTGTTTGAGTACCCGCACCGCTTCATCGGCATATTCCTTGCCCTCGCCAGTGGGGTCGCCCTCGCTCAGGTCGGTAAGGGAGCGGCCCAGGGCCAGGTGGTGCTCCGGGTTATCATGTACCGACCAGGTGCCCAGGTTGACCGTGCGGCGCCAGGCATCGGTGGCGGTGTCTATGTCCTGATTACGGGTGGCCAGTTCCGCCAGATCCCGCTGGCGCAGCAGAGCGTTGGGTGACAGCTCGGCGGCTCGCTGGAGAACCTTCTGGGCCTGCCCCGGCTTGCCGTTGCGCTTCAGGCTCTCGGCCAGCAGATCGTAGGCTTCCAGGTAGTCCGGATGGTCATCGATCAGCAGTTGCAGGGCGGTGCTGGCTTCGTCCAGATAGCCTTCGGCCAGCAGCACCCGGGCCTTGCCCAGCCGTGCCCAGGACAGGGAGCGCTGGCTGAGGATATCGTCGTAGATCTTCCGGGCCTGGCCGTAGTCGCCCACTTCGAAGTAGAGTTCGGCGAGGGTGCGGTAGATCCAGGAGCGGTGCCGGCGGTGATGGGGAAGCAGGGCCAGGCATTGCTGGATGGCCTCGGGATTGTCTTCCTTGTCCATGGCCCGGGTAATGGGCAGCAGCGCTTCCCGCCGGTCAGCCAGGGCCCCCAGGCGCTTTTCCAGCATGGCCCGGTTGATGGGTTTGGTGAGGTAGGCGTCGGGGTGGTATTCCCGGGCTCCCATTACCATTTCCCGCGAGGTTTCCGCAGTCACCATCAGAAACAGTGAGGAATGGTGCAGCAGCTTGCGGTGGCGCAGCTCCTCCAGCACATGCTGGCCGCTCTTGCCCTCGCCCAGGTTGTAATTGCACAGCAGCACATCAAAGTGGTCATAGGCGCAGCGCTGTATGGCAGCGACGCCGTTATGGACCAGTTCGATCTTCTCCGCCCCCAGGGAGCGGAGCATCTGTCTCATGGAGTTGCGGAAATTCTCGAAGTCATCCACCACCAGGAAGCTGAGCTTCCTCAGGTTTGCGGAGTAACTGTGATCGCCTGACGGATTGATCATGAGCGCGTCTTAATGAGTTTGTTGACCAGCGCCCGCAGTGCCGCGGGTTTCACCGGCTTGTAAAGTACATGGTAGCCACGCCGGGTGGCCTCGTCCCGGACTTCCTCTCCAAGATAGCCGGTTATCAGTATCCCCGGTACCGGCTGACCTGCATCTTCCCTCAGGGCATCCATGGCATCCAGTCCGTTACGGTCATCATCCAGCTGGTAATCTGCCAGCATGATGTCCGGCACCTCGCCGCCCAGAGCGATCCGGGCGTCCGCCAGGCTCAGGGCGGTGGTTGTCCGGCAGTGCCAGTTACCAAGCAGGGCTTCCATGCCCTCGAGGATCCGGGCCTCGTTGTCGATACACAGTACATGCACATCGTTAAGCGTGGAAAGCCCCCGGCTTCCAGGGCGCGATATTGCGGCCGAGTGGCGCCTGCCGGCCTTCGCCATGGGCACCGTAATGGTAAAGGTGCTGCCCCGTCCGACCCGGGAATACACATTGACCGGGTGGCCGAGCATGCCGCTGATGCGATCGACGATGGCCAGCCCCAGGCCCAGCCCCTTCCTGTCGCGGCCCTGGCGGAGGCGCCGGAATTCCTCGAATATGTGCTCCAGCTGGTCTTCGGGAATGCCGGGGCCTGTATCCCAGACCTCGATCCGAAGGTAACCTTTCAGCCGCCGGCACCCCATCAGGATGCGCCCGCCGCTGTTGGAGTAGCGGATGGCATTGGACAGGAAATTCTGCACCACCCGCCGCAGCAGCCGGGCGTCGGAGGTGACCCAGGCGGAGCTGGGCACGACCACCAGCGACAGGTCCTGGTCGGCGGCGATGGCGCTGAACTCGGTGGCCAGATGGCGCAGCATGTCGTTGACCGGAAAGCTGGTGATGTCCGGCTCCAGGGCGCCCGCGTCCAGCTTGGAGATATCCAGCAGGGTGCTGATGATTTCCTCCGCCGCCCCCAGGGAGCTGTCCAGGTGGCTGGCCAGTTCGCGGGTCTCATCGGTGGTTACCTTATTCTGCAGGGCGGAGGCAAACAGTCTGGCGGCGTTCAGCGGCTGCAGCAGGTCATGGCTGGCGGAGGCCAGAAAGCGGGTCTTGCTCTGGTTGGCCTGTTCGGCGACGGACTTGGCCTTGAGCATCTGTTCGTTGATGATCTGGAGCTCCTGGGTGCGCTCCTTGACCCGCTGCTCCAGGTAGATGTTGGTCTCCTTGAGGGCCTGCTCCGTTCGCCGCATGGCGGTGACGTCCTGGAAGGTAGTGACGAAACCGCCGCCGGGAATGGGGCTGCCCTCCACCTTGACCACCGTGCCGTCGGGCCGGTGCCGTTCGTAGGACATGGGCCGTCCCTGCTTCATGGCCTCGCACCGGTCGGCAATGATCTCATCGATCCGGCGCGCCGGCAGGTTGGCGCTGGTCAGGTTGTAACGCATCAGGTCCTGTATCGGCCGCCCGGTACGCACATAGCCCTTGGGGTAGGAGAACAGCTCCAGGTAGCGGCGGTTCCATACCACCAGCTGCTGCTGGTGATTGACCACCGACACCCCCAGGCTGATGTTCTCGATGGCGGACTGCAGCAGTTCACGGCTGAAGGTCATGGCCTGGGAGGCCTCGTCGACAATACTGACCACATCCTCGATCTGCATGTCGCGCCCGGTGAGGGTGGATTCCAGCACCACCCGGGCGGTGGAGGCACCGATCACCGACGCCAGCTGGCGCTCGATGTAGCGCATCAGGTGGCTGCTGGCCGGCCGCTGGGGTGCCAGGCGCATGGCGTTGCGCCGTTCGTAGTTGGTGAACAGGGCTTCCGCCCGCTCCTCGCCCATGAACCGCTCGGCCAGGGCCTGCAGGTCGGCGGTGAGCACTTCCCCCTGCCAGACCTGTTGCTGGGTGGTTTCCACCCTGGGGTGGGGTTCGTGGAAAAAGGCAGCAATCTGGATTTTTTCCCGGACCCGCTGGCGGGTAGTGAGGGACAGCACCACGTAGGCCAGGGTATTGATGCCCAGCGACCAGATGATACCGTGGCTGATCATGTCCAGCTCCAGCCCCAGCAGGGCAGTGGGGCGGGTCCAGCCCAGGCCCCACAGGCCCTCGTCGATCAGCGTGTCGCTGAGCCAGCCGGTGGAGGCCAGGGCGGGAATCAGCAGGGTGTAGCACCATATGGCGAAGCCCAGCCCCAGGCCCCATATGGCGCCGTCGTAGTTGCCCCGGCGCCAGAGAATGCCACCGATCAGTGACGGTCCGAACTGAGCCGCGGCGGCAAACGACAGCAGGCCAAAGGCGGTCAGGCTGTAATCCGCACCGGCCAGGCGATAGAACCCATAGGAGGTCATCAGTACCAGGAAGATGGTGACACGGCGGATGCTCAGCAGCAGCCGGCTGAGGTCGGCCCGCCGGTTCATGC
>JBMCIH010000108.1:0-6664 GCA_048617055.1 Marinobacter sp.
GGAAATCGCCGCCGACCTGGAGCCCTGGGACCGCCTCAAGTTCAAGGACACCCGGCGTTACAAGGAGCGGCTCGCCCAGAACCAGAAGTCCACCGGTGAGAAAGATGCCCTGATTGCCATGAAAGGGCGCACGCTGGGCATCCCGCTGGTAGCCTGTGCCTTCGAATTCAACTTCCTGGGCGGCTCCATGGGCCAGATCGTGGGGGAGAAGTTCGTCCGTGCCGCCAACATCTGCCTGGAAGAGCGCATTCCCCTGGTGTGTTTTTCGGCCTCCGGCGGTGCCCGCATGCAGGAAGCCATCCTGTCGCTGATGCAGATGTCGAAAACCGCAGCGGTGCTTGAGCGCATGAAGCAGGAGGGCATTCCCTATGTCTCCGTCATGACCGACCCGGTCTTTGGCGGCGTCTCTGCCAGTCTGGCCATGCTGGGGGACCTCAACATTGCCGAGCCCTACGCCCTGATCGGCTTTGCCGGCCCCAGGGTAATCGAGCAGACGGTGCGTGAAAAGCTTCCCGAGGGCTTCCAGCGCAGCGAGTTCCTGCTGGAGCATGGCGCCATCGACATGATTCTGCATCGCCACAAGATGCGGGAGCGCATCGCCTCCATGCTGGCCAAGTTCGCCGGCCTGGAAAAGCCCGCCACAGAGGCCCCCATCGAGTTCGAGGTGAGCGAGCCCCCGGAAAATCCCGATACGGCCGATGCCAGGGAGTGAAGCCGGGCCCCGGCCTCCCGCGCCGCGCGCCTCCCTTGACCAGTGGCTGAGCTATCTGGAATCGATCCATCCCCTTGAGATGGAGCTCGGGCTGGACCGCGTGCTGGTGGTGCTGCGGCGGCTGATGCCGGCCAGACCAAAGGCCCGGGTCATCACCGTAGGGGGCACCAACGGCAAGGGCAGTACCGTGGCCGCCCTGGAAGCCCTGTTGCTGGCCTGTGGTGAAACCGTGGGCTGCTACACCTCTCCCCACCTGGAGACCTACAACGAGCGTGTCCGCATCAATGGCACCAATGCTTCCGATCAGGCGCTGATTGCGGCTTTCGAACAGGTCGAGGCGGCCCGGCGCGGCACCACGCTGACCTATTTCGAGTTTGGCACCCTGGCGGCGTTTCTGGTGATGACCGCAGCGGGTGTCCGCAACATGGTGCTGGAGGTCGGCCTCGGGGGGCGGCTGGACGCGGTCAATGTACTGGATGCGGACCTGGCGATCATCACGTCGGTGGACCTCGACCACACCGCCTGGCTGGGGGATGACCGCAACACCATCGGTTTCGAGAAGGCGGGCATCCTGCGGCCGGGGCAGACCGCCATCTACGCAGACCTGGACCCGCCGCCGTCCGTGTTGCAACAGGCAGCGGCCCAGGCAGTCCGCCTGCTGCGGCCGGGGCAGGGTTACATACTCCGTCAGGACGGGCATCAGATAACGGTGGATACAGACTCCGGGCACCGGGTACCCCTGCCCGTTGACGGGCTGCCCCTCAACAGTCTCGCTGCCGCCGCCGTGGCGGGCCTTGAGCTGGGCCTGGGTCTGGACGACGACCGCATCGGCGAGGTACTCGCGGGGGTGACCCTGGCCGGGCGCTTTGAGCAGGTGAGACGGGCGCCGGACGTGTTCCTGGATGTGGGGCACAATCCCCACGCCGCCGGCTGGCTGTCACGCCGGCTTGGCACGCTGCGCCGGGCCGGAGGGCATGGGCGCGTGCTGGCGGTCTATGCGGGGCTGGAGGACAAGGACTCCGCCGGTGTGGCACGGGCGCTGGCAGCCTCGGTGGACAAGTGGTTCCTGGCCGGGCTTGACGTGCCCCGGGGACTGTCCGCGGGGGATCTGGCCGGCCGGTTGCGGGCGGTGGTTCCGGCCGACCGCCTGTCGGTCTGTACCAGCGTCCGCGAGGCTATAGACGCCGCGCTTGGGCAGGCCTGCGGGGATGACCTGGTGCTGGTTTTCGGTTCGTTTTTTACCGTCGTCCAGGGCAGGGCGTACTTCCCGGGCACGGCTTAAAGATTCTTCATGCACCGGGCGACACTTTGAGTTCGGGTTTGGTGGCGGTTATATTCACCGGTATCATTGCGCCGTACCCGGTCCGGTGTTAATCGGCGACAGAGCCATGGCCAGCAACAGGAGCCGACGTAAGGTGAGCGGATTGAAGCAGCGGATCATTGGAGCATTGGTGCTGATCTCACTGGCGGTGATCTTTGTGCCGATGATGTTCGATCAGCCCCATGATGAACGTGAAGTGCGTTCTCTGGATATCCCCGAAGAGCCGCCTTTCCCGGAAGTCTCCGTACCCGAAGAGGGCGGCCGGACCGATGAGGTACCGGACTACCGGGTTGAGGAAGTGGAGCCGGCCCCGGCTCCGGAAGTGGTCGAGGACCCCGCCATGGGCACCCAGCCCACCGAAGCCGCTCCGCCTCCCGAACAGCAGGTGCCTCTGGTGGGTGAAGGGCAGCCGGAGGCCGGTGAGGCGTCCGCCGAGGCTCGTCAGCCGGAAACCGCCGGGCAGCCTGCCGATGATGAGGCCGGGGAGGACCTGTCGGCCGGGGATCAGGCCTCTGATGAGGAGCCCGCTGAAAGCGAGCCTGAAGGCGACGGCGGAAACGAAAGCGCGGATTTCGAACGCAGCCTCGAAGGGGCCTGGGTGCTCCAGCTGGGCAGTTTCGGCGACGAGGAAAACGCCCGCCGGCTCCGGGACCGGGTGCGTGACGAGGGCTATGGCGCACACCTGCAGGAGTTCGAGCGCGGGGACCAGCGCTTGGTGCGGGTTTTCTCGGGCCCCTTTACGGAAAAGGCCGAGGCCGAGAAAGCCAAGAAAGCCCTCGATGAGGCCTTCGGGGTTCAGTCCCTGGTGACCCGGGGTAAAGACTGATCCCCGGGCGAAACTTCCCGACCGGCCGCCAGGCCGCAGCGGGAATAACCGGCCCGTACTGTGAACGGGGCAGGGGAAGTGGTTTGGGTTACCGGTGATTCCTGATAGAATTCGCGTCTGCTGTTTATCACCGGGTACCTCATGAACGCGCTGATCTGGATCGACTGGGTCATCATCGCCCTGCTGACAATTTCCACCCTGATCAGCCTGAAAAGGGGCTTCGTCAGGGAGGCACTGTCGCTCGTCACCTGGGTGACCGCGTTCATAATCGCCCGCACGTTCCACCCGCAGATGCAGTCCCTCCTTGCCAGCACGGTGGAGACGCCGCTGGTTCGCCTGATTGCTGCCTTTGCCATCCTGTTCGTGGCCACCCTGATTGTCGGCGCCATAGTCAATAACCTGATCGCCCACCTGGTTCGGGTGACCGGGCTGAGTGCCACCGACCGAGTGCTGGGTATGGTCTTCGGCCTGCTCCGGGGTGTGGTGGTGGTTGTGGTGGCCATCGCCTTCACCCGTTACACGCCCCTGGCTGAAGACACCTGGTGGCGCACCTCGGTGATGATTGACCGTCTGGGAGTGGTGGAGGACTGGTCCCGGCGGACCTTCGGTGATGAATTTGAACGTTTCCTTGGGCCGTCACCGTCCGGTGAGGTGGTCCGGGATCAGGTGTCAGAGTCCGTCAGGTCTCGGGCGCTGTAAGCAGGCAGCCGCTTCAATGCTCTGGAGAACACAGCACTCATGTGTGGAATTGTAGGAATTGTCAGTACGCAGTATGTCAACCAGGCATTGTACGATGCCCTGACGGTACTTCAGCACCGGGGCCAGGATGCGGCCGGTATCGTGACCTTTCAGGACGACCGCTTCTACCTGCGCAAGGACAATGGCCTGGTGCGTGATGTCTTCCGGACCTCCCACATGCGCCGGCTGGTGGGCAACGTTGGTATTGGCCACGTACGCTACCCCACGGCGGGCAGTGCCAGTTCCGCCGAGGCCCAGCCGTTTTACGTCAACAGCCCCTACGGCATTACCCTGGCCCACAATGGCAACCTGACCAACGCCGACGAGCTGGCCCGCGACCTGTTCCGTACGGACCTGCGCCACATCAACACCAATTCCGACTCGGAGGTGCTGCTCAACGTCTTTGCCCATGAACTGCAGAAGCTGGGCAAGCTCAACCCCACCAAGGATGAGATTTTTGCGGCGGTGCGTGCCGTACACAAGCGCTGCAAGGGGGCCTACGCCGTCATCGCCATGATCACCGGGTATGGCATCGTGGGTTTTCGCGACCCCAACGGCATCCGCCCGGCCTGTTATGGCGTTCGGGAAACCGAGGAGGGGGCCGAATACATGATCGCCTCCGAGAGCGTTGCCCTGAGCGCGGCCGGCTTCCGCCTGGTGCGGGATATTGCTCCGGGAGAGGCGGTATACGTGGAGACCGACGGTACCCTCTGTACCCAGCAGTGCGCCGAGGCCCCCAGCCTGAACCCCTGCATCTTTGAGCATGTCTACTTCGCCCGCCCGGACTCCATCATGGACAGGGTCTCCGTCTACAAGGCGCGCCTTCGTATGGGGGAGACCCTGGCGGACAAGATACTGCGGGAACGGCCCGACCACGACATTGACGTGGTGGTGCCCATTCCGGATACCAGCCGCACCTCGGCCCTGCAGATGGCCCACCGGCTGGGCGTGAAATTCCGCGAGGGCTTTATCAAGAATCGTTATATCGGCCGTACATTCATCATGCCGGGGCAGAAGATGCGCAAGAAGTCCGTGCGCCAGAAGCTCAACCCCATTGACCTGGAATTCCGCGGCAAGAACGTCATGCTGGTGGATGACTCCATTGTGCGCGGCACCACCTGCCATGAGATCATACAGATGGCCCGGGATGCGGGTGCCCGCAAGGTGTATTTCGCCTCTGCCGCACCCCCCGTGCGGTTCCCCAACGTCTACGGCATTGACATGCCGTCACCCCAGGAACTGATTGCCCACGACCGTACGGTGGAGGAAATCCAGACGCTGATTGGCGCCGACTGGCTGATCTACCAGGACCTCGATGATCTGATTTCCTGTGTCAACGATGTGAACCCGGACATTGAGGGCTGGGAGTGTTCGGTTTTCAATGGCAACTACATCACCGGCGATGTGGACGAGGCCTATCTGGCACGGCTGGACGCCCTGCGCCGGGACGAGGCCCGCGAGGCTGCCCAGACCGGGCTGCCGACCGACAACGGCATAATCGACCTGCACAACGACGAAGACTGAGGCCGTACCACCATGACGCTACGCCGCGAAGAGCACAGTTTCATTCCGGAGCCGGACCTGGAGGGCGTTGGCGTGGACACTCTGGCGGTCCGGGCGGGCCAGCGTCGTACCGCCGAGCTGGAGCACAGTGACGCCATTTTTCCCACCTCCAGCTTTGTCTATGGCAGTGCGGCCCAGGCCGCCGCCCGGTTTGGTGGTGACGAGCCGGGCAATATTTACTCCCGTTTTACCAACCCCACGGTGAAGGCCTTCGAGGAGCGCATTGCCTCGATGGAGGGCGGTGAGCGCGCAGTGGCAACCGCATCCGGCATGGCGGCGATACTGGCCACCTGCATGGGGCTGCTGCAGGGCGGGGACCATGTGATCTGCTCGCGGGGTGTGTTCGGCACCACCAATGTGCTGTTCCAGAAGTACCTGGCCCGTTTCGGGGTGAGCACCACCTTTGTCGGCCTGACGGATATGGAGGAATGGCGGCAGGCGGTCAATGACCGCACCCGCATGCTCTTCAT
The DNA here is from genome assembly GCA_048617055.1 of Marinobacter sp. GTDB lineage: Bacteria > Pseudomonadota > Gammaproteobacteria > Pseudomonadales > Oleiphilaceae > Marinobacter. The sequence continues at coordinate 5,631 of JBMCIH010000108.1, forward strand.
CGAGACGCCGTCCAACCCTCTGTGCGAAGTGGCGGACATGAGCGAGCTGGCCAGGCTCGCCCATGACCATAACGCGCTTTTCGTGGTGGACAACTGCTTCTGTACACCGGTGCTGCAGCGGCCGTTCGAATTCGGCGCCGACATCGTCATCCACTCCGCCACCAAGTACCTGGACGGCCAGGGGCGGTGCCTGGGCGGCGTCGTGGTGGGCAGCCACGCGCTGATGGAAGAGGTGTACGGTTTCCTGCGGTCAGCGGGGCCCACCATGAGCCCGTTCAACGCCTGGGTGTTCCATAAGGGTCTGGAAACCTTACCAATCCGTATGCGAGCACACTGTGAGAATGCGCTAGAGTTGGCCCGCTGGCTGGAGCAGCAACCGGCGGTGGAAAAGGTCTACTACGCCGGACTTGAGAGCCATCCCCAGCATCAGCTGGCAAAGCGCCAGCAGTCCGGCTATGGCGGTGTGTTGTCGTTCACCGTGCGGGGTGGTCAGCCGGAAGCCTGGGCCTTTATTGACGCCACACGGCTGGTGTCGATTACCGCCAACCTCGGGGATGTGAAAACCACCATTACCCACCCGGGTACCACCACCCACGGACGCCTGTCGCCGGAAGACAAGGCACTGGCGGGTATCAGCGATAACCTGATCAGGCTGTCGGTGGGCATCGAGGCCCTGGAAGACCTGAAGAACGACATGACGCGGGGTCTGAGGGCCCTGGAACAGTGATGCCGGCGGTATCCACGCTTTCGCCATTTCATCAGCAGAGGATCGTGTCCGGACTTCATGGCTAAAACCGTCAAGCAACAACAAGCCCCAGCGGCACTCACGGAGAAGCAGCAACGGTTCCGCCGGCTCATGGCCCAGGGGGCCAGGGAAGGACTGGTGATTGCGCTGATTGCCCTGGCCATCTTCCTGGCCATGGCCCTGGCGACCTTCAGTGCCTCCGACCCCGGATGGGCGTCCATCGGTCACCAGGTCAGCGTTGACAACGCAGCCGGCCGTTTCGGTGCCTGGCTGGCGAGCCTGCTGATGG
>JBMCIH010000109.1:0-6663 GCA_048617055.1 Marinobacter sp.
TCAGCCGTGAGGGCGACCGGGTAAAGGCCCGCTACGAACTGTTCGATGTGAACAGCGAGCGGCGCCTGCTGGGGGAATCCTCCAGCACGTCCGTAAACAACATCCGCTCCCTGGCACATCATATCAGCGACAAGGTCTACGAGGCGCTGACCGGCGAGCCGGGCGTGTTCTCCACCAAGCTGGCCTATGTCACCCTGGATGAGCATGAAGGCAAACCCAGATACCGCCTGCAGATCAGTGATGTGGACGGTCGCCGTGCCAGCGTCCGGCTGGAGAGCCGCGAGCCCATCCTGTCCCCGGACTGGTCGCCGGATGGCAAGCGCCTGGCGTATGTGTCTTTTGAAAGCGGTAAGCCACAGATTTTTGTTCATGAGCTGAGCAGTGGCAAGCGCACCGCCGTTGCTTCCTACCCGGGGCTCAACTCGGCACCGGACTGGTCGCCCGACGGCGAGTCCCTGCTGGTAACCCTGTCCCGTTCCGGCAATGCGGAAATCTATGAGTTGGATGTGGAGTCCCGTTCACTGACCCGGCTGACGGACCACTGGGGTATCGATACCGAGGGCGCCTGGCACCCCGAGGGGGAGGGGTTTGCCTTTACCTCGGACCGGTCCGGCGGGCCACAGATTTATATCAAGGACAGTGAACGGGCCTCGCCCCGGAGGATCACTTTTGGCAGCCGTTACAATGCCCGGCCCAGGTTCAGTCCGGATGGCGAGTACATCTATTATGTTCATCAGCGTGACGGCGCCTTCCACATCGCCCGCACCGAACTGGACAGTGGCGATGAACAGGTACTGACCCGCACTGGTATGGATGAGTCGCCGAGTATGGCTCCTAATGGCCGCATGCTGATATACGCCACCCGTCAGGGTGATGACAGCGTGCTCACGGTCATTTCCGCCGATGGCGGGGCGGCCTATACCCTGCCGGCCTCCCGGGGTGATGTACGGGAGCCGGCCTGGTCTCCGATTCTGCGCTGACCACCCAGGCGTGGCCGGTGCCGAGACTCAGGAAACTGAAAACCAAACGAGAAGGAAATACCATGAATAGCATGATGAAAAAATCCGCCTTTGCCCTGGTGCTCTCAATGGGCCTGGTGGCGGGCTGTGGCACCACCGGTGACAAGGCCACGGAAGATGAGGAAATGTCCACCGTCGACCAGGACGGCGGCGCGTCCGTTTACGGCGGTGACGATGATGGTGGCATTTCTTCGGATGAGCTGCGCGAGCGCGAACGCCGCCAGGCGGAAGAAGGCGAACGCGGAGAGGATGCAGTCCTGCGCCGCATCACCACCTTCTACTTTGATTTCGACACTGCCGAGATCAAGTCCGAAGCCCGTGATGTGCTGGCGGCCCACGCCCGCTATCTGGCCAACAACCCGGACGTAAATGTGCGACTGGAAGGTCACACCGATGAACGCGGTACCAAGGAATACAATATGGCTCTGGGGGAGCGTCGCGCCAACGCCGTGCAGCGTTTCCTGGTAGTTAACGGTGCGGGCCGTGACCAGATCGAAACGGTCAGCTATGGCGAGGAAAAACCGGCGGCCAGCGGCTCTGACGAAAGCGCCTGGGCCCAGAACCGTCGTGTTGAACTGATTTTCCGGTAATATCAGCAATGCTGCTCCGCTGCCCGGTTCCTTCCGACCCGGGCCGGGGCACAACAGGGCGTCAATTAACGAAAGGTGTTCCCATGAGAAAGCTGCTCGTGGCGGCAGTGGCGTTGACGGTTTCCGCCGGCACACTGGCGCAATCCTCCACACCGGCCTACCAGAACAACGAATCGGAGGCCCGCAGGGGGGCTGCCGGCAACCAGGGCAATTCCGAGCTGTTCTTCATGATCGAGCGGCTCCAGGAAGAGGTTCGCCGCCTCCGGGGCGAACTCGAGGAGCAGCGGAACCAGCTTGAGCGTCTGACGCGACAGTCCCGTGAGCGCTACATCGACCTGGATCAGCGTATCATGGAGCTTTCCGAGCAGAGGGGAAACTCCCGTTCCGACGCCCGCAATGACCGCTCAGGGGGTGGCGATTCGGGCAATTCCGGTGCACAGGAGAAGCCTCAGACGGTCAGCCGTGAGTACCGCCAGCCGTCCTCGGATGAACGGCAGGCTTATGAAAATATCCAGAAGCTGATCCAGAAAGACAAGGCCTACAACGAGGCTATCGGTGAGCTTTACGACTTCATTTCGGAATACCCGGAAGGGGACCTGACCGTGAACGCCTATTACTGGCTGGGCGAGGTCTACCTGGTGAAACCCCAGCTGGAGCAGGCCAAGCAGGCCTTCACCATTGTGGCAACACGGTACCAGGACCACCGCAAGGCGCCCGATGCCATGTACAAACTCGGGCTGGTTCATGACCGTATGGATGAGAAGGACCAGGCCGAACGATACATGAACCGGGTGATTGATCAGTATGGCACCAGCCAGGCCGCCGGGCTGGCAAAAAAATACCTGGAGGCGGGTTGATAGGGGTTGATCACCCCGGAAAAATCCGTACTATATGCGCCTCGCTTGGGTCGTTAGCTCAGTTGGTAGAGCAGTTGGCTTTTAACCAATTGGTCGAAGGTTCGAATCCTTCACGACCCACCAATCCGGCAGGTTGATCAGATCATCCGCCTGCCGTGAAAAAGAGCCCCCGGGCTCTTTTTTTTTGCCTGAAAAACCCCATAAAGTTACAAACCGCCGGCAAATTCCTCGATTATCCACAACCCGTGTTGCAATGGCGTGGCCGATAAGTGACTCCCTGGCAAGAATGATATACTGCCGGTATTCAGGCGCAGCAACAGAGAACGTGAATGATGACCCGACTCCAAGATCGTATCCTGGTTCAGGAATACCTGGCCCACAAGGCAGAGCCGAAGCCTCTCAGCAAAGAGGAAAAGGCCGGGCTGGAGGCACGTATCCGGGAGGCCCTCCGGCAACAGGACGCGGTCCTCGTCGCCCATTACTACACCGATCCGGAGATTCAGCGCCTGGCCGAGGAAACCGGTGGCTGTGTTGCGGACTCCCTGGAAATGGCCCGTTTCGGCAACCGGCACCCGGCCTCCACCGTGGTGGTGGCCGGCGTTCGTTTCATGGGGGAGACTGCCAAGATCCTCAACCCGGAAAAGCGGGTGCTGATGCCGACCCTGGAAGCCACCTGCTCGCTGGATATCGGCTGCCCGGCCGACGAGTTCTCCGCCTTCTGTGACCAGCACCCGGACCGGACCGTGGTGGTCTACGCCAATACTTCGGCGGCGGTCAAGGCCAGGGCGGACTGGGTGGTCACCTCCAGCTGCGCCCAGGCCATTGTGGAAGACCTGGACGCCAGGGGCGAGAAGATCCTGTGGGCTCCCGACAAACACCTGGGCACCTACATCCAGCGCACCACCGGCGCCGACATGCTGATGTGGGACGGCTCCTGCATTGTCCACGAGGAGTTCAAATACCGCGGCCTGGAGGACCTCAAGGCCCTGTACCCGGATGCGGCGGTACTGGTGCATCCTGAGTCGCCGGCGGCGGTCGTTGACATGGCCGATGTGGTGGGGTCCACCTCACAGCTGATTCATGCGGTACAGTCGTTGCCTAACGAACGCTTTATCGTGGCTACGGACAACGGCATTTTCTACAAGATGCAGCAGCTGGCGCCCAACAAGACCCTTATCGAAGCCCCCACGGCCGGTAACGGTGCCACATGCCGCAGTTGCGCCCACTGTCCGTGGATGGCCATGAACGGCCTGGAGAACCTGCTGCAGGTGCTGGAGCAGGGAACACAGGAGGTCCACGTCGACGAAGCCCTGCGGGAGGACGCGCTGCGTCCACTGCGCCGCATGCTGGACTTCACCGCCAACATGAACCTCAGGGCCGCCGGTAACGCCTGAGGGGCCCTTGCGGCTGGCTGTCTGTCAGGACTGGCTCAGCCGCCGGCGCACTTCCAACAGCCGTTCCGAAATCACCTGCCTTAGCGGAGCCTCCGGCGCCACCCGCTCCTGCGCCCGCTGCAGCTGTTTCTGTGCCGCTTCCAGGTCCCCCATCAGGATGTCGTACTCGGCCCTGGCCCGGTGCACGCCCACAATGTTTCGTGCCATGCCCTCGGCTTCGGCGAGCCGCAGCCAGAGGTTCTCCCGTTCGGGGTAGTCGCGGGTGAGGGTGCGCAGGTGATCGGCGGCGCGACTGCCATTGCCGGCTTCCGTCTCGATATGGGCCAGCCGGTCGGTAATGGGGTAGTTGCCGGGGTTACGCTGCAGAGCGGTTTGCATCAGCTCGCGGGCTTCGTCGAGCTTGCCCTGTTCCTGCAGGGCTTCGGCCAGAGTCACCTGGTAGGTGATCCGGTGGGGGTTGTCGTCCAGCAGTCCCTGAAGCAGCTGCCTGGCCCGGTCCACCTGGTCCTCCGCCAGCAGAGCTACCGCCAGGCCATAGCGCGCTGCCGCCTTCTGGCGCGCATCCGGTTCCTCCAGATAGGCTTCGAAGGCGTCAATGGCTTCGCCCACATTGCGGGCATAGTGTACCTGCAGCCGGGCCCGTATCAGGTGGTATTCATGAGTATCGTCAACATTGCCGGGCTGGTAGCGCTCCGCCCGGCTACGGGTGTCCGATACCCTGGACCGGGTGAGCGGGTGGGTGGACAGATACTCCGGGATGCGATTTCCCTGTAGCCGGCTCTGGCGCATCATTACCTCGAACATCTCGGGCATGCCGCGAGGGTCAAGGCCGGCCTCGGCCATGATCTCGATGCCGATCCGGTCCGCCTCCTGTTCGTGGGCGCGACTGTAGGAAAGCATGTTCTGTATGCTCATGGCCTGGGTGCCGACGATGGTGGCCAGGCCCGCGTCCGAGCCGGTAACCGCTGTCAGTACGATGCCCGCGATAATGCCGGCAGCGGTCAGTGGGGCTGAGCGTTCCTGCTGTTCAAGGCGTCTTGCGAAATGGCGCTGGCTGAGGTGCGCCAGTTCGTGGGCCATCACCGACCCGAACTGCTGTTCAGTGCGCGCATGCAGGAACAGTCCGCCGTTGACGCCGACGATATTGCCGGGCACTGCAAAGGCGTTGATGGCGGGGTCATCGATGACCACGATGGTCAGGTCACGGTCGCTCAGGGGTGTATAGGGCACCAGCCGGTAGACTACCGAGCTCAGGTATTCCGCCACCAGCGGGTCGTGAACCTGTTCCGCGGAGCGGCGGATGGAACTCATGACCTGGCGGCCGATATCCTCCTCCATCCGGTCCGACAGCAGGCCGCCCCCCAGCCCCCCAAAGGATGGCAGCGACCGCTCCTGGGCCTGGGGCAGGGCCGGAACAAGAATCATGGCCAGGGTCATTATCAGGGCCAGGGCGCGCTGGCGCCGGCCATTGCTGGTGCAGGAATCCAGAGTCATACCTAGCCTGTTAAACTCCCTATAAAACGATGCAAGTTGTCGGGGGCACGGGCATAATGGTCGCCCGGCAACCAGCGCCTGAAGGTCAGATTACACCCATGATCGATGTTACCCTTGATGCTACCGGGCTGCGATGCCCAATGCCATTACTGAAAACCAAGCTGCAACTGGGCACCATGACCGTCGGACAGCAACTGGAAGTGCTGGCGACGGATCCGGGGTCGGCCCGGGATATCCCCGCCTGGCTGGCCCATACCCCCCATGAACTGGTGGTCAGTGACGAAGCGCACAATGGCTACCGCTTCGTTATACGTGTTGGTGTACAGGAGTAGTTCCAAAATGGTTCGTATCTTACGGGGCCTGGCTCACAAGTATTTCTCGGATGACGAAGCGATTATCCTGTTTCTGTTGCTGGTGGGCGGACTGTTGGCGGTCATGTATTTCGGTGCCATGCTGGCGCCGGTCATCGCCTCGGTCATTATTGCCTTCATCCTGCAGGGGGTGGTGACCCGGCTGACCCAGCTTGGCGTGCCCGAGATTCTGTCCATCACCCTTGTCTTCGTCGGTTTCATGGGCACCCTGGCGGGGTTCCTGTTCGGTCTCATGCCGCTGGTGTGGACTCAGCTGGCGGCCCTGGCCACCGAGGCCCCCCGCATCTTCCGCGAGACACGAAGCTATCTTGAGCTGCTGCCGGAACAGTACCCCAACCTGATTTCCATCGGGGCGGTGGACGATTTCTACCACCGGGTGGCGGCGGAGGTCGGCAATCTGACCCAGTGGCTGGTGTCCTTCTCCCTGGGCAGTATTCCGGATCTGCTGGGGCTGCTGATCTACCTGGTGCTGGTGCCCATCCTGGTGTTTTTCTTTCTCAAGGACCGGCGCCAGATTCTGGGCGCCATGGCCCGCTTTCTGCCGAGCCAGCGGCCGATGATGCGCCAGATCTGGCTGGAAGTGAACCAGCAGTGCGCCAATTATGTCCGCGGTAAGGCGGTGGAAATCCTCATTGTGGGCGGCGTCACCTTTGTCATTTTCAAGATTCTGGACGTACCCTATACCGCCTTGCTGGCGTTGCTGGTGGGTCTGAGCGTGGTGGTCCCCTACATCGGGGCCGCGGTGGTGACCATACCGGTGGCCATGATCGCGCTCTTCGCCTTCGGCTAGGGCTCCCACTTTATCTGGGTGATGGTGGCCTATGGCATTATCCAGGCGCTGGACGGTAATGTCCTGGTGCCGCTGTTGTTTTCCGAGGTCAACAACCTGCACCCGGTGGTCATCATAATAGCCGTGCTCTTTTTCGGGGGTATCTGGG
>JBMCIH010000110.1:0-6658 GCA_048617055.1 Marinobacter sp.
TCGGCCGCTGCCGGGTGGTGCCCCTGCGCAACACCGGCAGTGCCCTGTCCCCGTTCAACTCGTTCCTGATCATGCAGGGGCTGGAAACCCTGGCCCTGCGTATGGAGCGCCATTGCGAGAACGCGGAAAAGGTCGCCCGGTACCTGCAGGATCACCCGCAGGTGGAGTGGGTCAATTATGCCGCCCTGCCCGGCAGCCCCTACAAGGCCACCTGCGACAAAATCTGTGGCGGCAAGGCGTCCGGCATTCTCAGCTTCGGCATCACCGGCGGCCGTGAGGCCGGGGCGAAGTTCATCGATGCCCTGCAGCTGATCTACCGGCTGGTGAACATTGGCGATGCCAAGTCCCTGGCCTGTCACCCGGCCACCACCACTCACCGGCAGCTGGACGCCGATGAGCTCAAGAGCGCTGGTGTCAGTGAAGACCTGGTGCGGCTGTCGATCGGTATCGAGCACGTGGATGACATCATTGCCGATATCGACCAGGCACTGAAAGCCGCCAGCTGACTGCCCGGCGGATAAGAAAGGGGGAGGCGTGAGTCTCCCCCTTTCGGTACAAAGATCAGCTCTCTTCCCTTTCCTCCTGCCAGGCCTTGAGCAGCTCATCGTAGGGCACGGTCTTACCCTGTGGTTTCTCGTTATCCAGCTTCGGTTTGGGTACGCCGGGCTGGTTCAGTCAGTACTGGGCACCCCGGGCTCGTTCGCAATGCTCGCAAACAATCATGATAACTTTTTCGACTTGTTAACGAAAACCCATTCATGGCCGGGGCCGGTCCGTATAAGGGGGCTGAATTCCGGCCACCTCGGTAGGTTATACTGCGGCTGCTCTTCGCCTTTTTCGGCCACGAACACAGGAACCCGCCAATGCCCCACCCCCGACAGGACCAGATACTCGAGCTGATCCGGAAACAGGGATTCGCCACCACGGAACAGCTGGTGGAGCACTTTCAGGTGACCCCCCAGACCATACGCCGGGACCTGAACGAGCTGGCCAGCCAGAACCGGGTGCGCCGCCACCATGGCGGCGCGGGCATTGACTCCAGCACCGTGAACACGGCCTACCAGGCCCGCAAGATCATGGAACTGGAGGCCAAGGAACGCATCGCCTCGGCCCTGGTGGAAATGATTCCGGACGACGCCTCGCTGTTCATCAATATCGGCACCACCACGGAAACCATTGCCCGGGCGCTGCTGCAGAAGAACAACCTGCGGGTGGTCACCAACAACCTCCATGTGGCCTCCATCCTGTCGGCCCGGGAGGACTTCACCATCATCATTGCCGGTGGCGAGGTCCGCAACCGGGACGGCGGCATTGTGGGAGAGGCCACCCGGGACTTCATCAACCAGTTCCGCATGGAGTTCGGCATTATCGGCATCAGCGGCATTCACAGCGACGGTTCGCTGCTGGATTTCGACTACCGGGAAGTGCGGGTGGCCCAGGCCATTATCGGCAACGCCAGTCAGGTGCTGCTGGCGGCAGACCATACCAAGTTCGGGCGCAACGCCATGGTGCGCCTGGGCAGTATTACCCAGGCAGACCATGTGTTCACAGACCAGCCACCCCCCGAGGAAATCAGTCACCTGCTGGCCGAGCATCAGGTAAGCCTGCACGTGGTCTGAGGTGGCAGCCCCGCCCTCCGTATTTTCGTTTATTTTCCCTGTTTTTCCTTTACGAATAGGCCGGGGTTTTCCATACTCGGCTCCATCAGGCTCAGGAGGAAGGGAAACAATGGCCGACAAACCGGAGAGATATGACGTGGTCGTGGTGGGCGGCGGCGTCAACGGTACAGGCATTGCCATGGACGCCGCCGGCCGGGGTCTGAAGGTCCTGTTGTGTGAGATGAACGACCTCGCCTCGGCCACGTCCAGCCGCAGCAGCAAGCTGATCCACGGCGGGCTGCGCTACCTGGAACACTATGAGTTCCGGCTGGTGCGCCAGGCTCTGGCAGAGCGGGAGGCACTGCTGGCCAATGCGCCCCACATCATGTGGCCCCTGCGTTTCCGGCTGCCCCACCAGCCTCATCTGCGCCCGGCCTGGATGATCCGCACCGGCCTTTTCCTTTACGATCACCTGGCCAAACGGAAACAGCTGCCCCCTTCCCGCTCCATACGCTTTACCCCGGAAGACCCGCTGAAACCGGAAATCACCCATGGATTCGAATACTCCGACGGCTGGGCGGACGACGCCCGACTTGTGGTACTGACCGCCCGCAAGGCCCGGGAACTCGGCGCTACGGTGCTGACCCGGACCCGCTGCGTGCGGGCCGAGCGAGGCTCAGAGGCCTGGCAGGTGACCCTGCTGGATACCGGCACCGGCGATTCCCGGGTGGTGCGCAGCAAGGCACTGGTGAACGCCACCGGGCCCTGGGTCAGCAGCCTGTTCGACAGCTCCCTGGGCCAGCAGGCGCCCCGGATGATCCGCATGGTCAAGGGCAGCCATATCGTGGTGCCCCGCCTGAACCGGGACAGCGAGGCCTATATCCTGCAGAATGCGGATGAGCGCATCGTTTTCGTGATTCCCTACGAAGAGCATTTCTCGCTGGTGGGCACCACAGACGTGGACTACCAGGGCAACCCCGCCGAGGCCGTGATTTCCGACGAGGAAACCCGGTACCTGCTGGATGTGGTCAACCAGTACTTCCGCAACCAGCTGAAACCGGCGGATGTGGTCTGGTCCTACTCCGGCGTGCGCCCGTTGATCGACGACGAGGCGGAGAGTGCCCAGAAGGCCTCCAGGGACTACTCCTTCGAGGTGGATACCGGGCCGGGCAACACCCCGCTGCTGTCGGTGTTCGGCGGCAAGCTCACCACCTTCCGCAAACTGGCCGAAGCGGCCACCGACCGGCTCTGTCAGTTCTTCCCTCAGGCCCAGGGGCGCTGGACACGAAGCGCGGTGTTGCCCGGTGGCAACTTTGAAAGCCAGCCCCAGCTCCGGGCTGACCTGCTCCGTCGCTACCCCTGGCTGCCGGAACTGCTGGCCTCGCGGCTGGTCCGCTGTTACGGCACCGACAGTTACCGGGTTCTGGGCTCCAGCAGCCACCTCTCCGAACTGGGTCAGCATTTTCTGGGTACCCTCTACCAGCGGGAAGTACAGTACCTGGTTCGTCATGAATGGGCCCGCACCGCCGAGGATATCCTCTGGCGCCGGACCAAGCAGGGCCTTTATGCCAGCGAGCAGCAGGCCGAGGCGCTGGACCGGTGGCTGGCGGCCCGGAACGAGGTGGCGGACCTGCGGCGCTGCGCCCCCGGCTGAAAGGGGCGCGGATACGACCAAGGTGGCAACGGGATTTCCCCTATGTCGCTTGTATCCGCACCCCCGGAGCCTTACCCTTTAGGTAACGGCCCATACCCATCTCAGAGAGACCCCGGTTGTCATGAGCGACAGCGCCAAGCCCCGCGTAACCAGCGGCTCCAAGTTCCGCAATGAACACGGATTCTCCGCCATCAAGGACGGCGTCAAGCGAACCGCCAGCGCGGAAACCCCCGTACAGCGCAAACCCAGCTGGCTGCGGGCGAGAATGCCCGGTGGCGAACGCTTCGAAGCGGTAAGGCGCAACGTCAGCGAGCACCGTCTGAGCACCGTGTGCCAGGAATCCCACTGCCCCAATATTGGCGAGTGCTGGAACAATGGCACCGCCACCATCATGGTGATGGGTTCCGTCTGCACCCGGGCCTGCAGGTTCTGCGCGGTGGATACCGGCAATCCGAAGGGCTGGCTGGACCCGGAGGAGCCGGAGAACACCGCGAAGTCTGTCGAACTCATGGGCCTGCGCTACATCGTGCTGACCTCGGTGGACCGGGACGACCTGGAAGACGGTGGTGCCGCCCACTACGCTGCCTGCGTGGCCGCCATCAAGCAGCGTACTCCGGAAGTGGCCGTCGAGGCCCTGACCCCGGATTTTGACGCGGTCATGCCCCATGTCGAGAAGGTGGTGGACTCGGGCCTGGATGTGTTCGCCCAGAATGTCGAGACCGTGCGCCGCCTGACCCGCCGGGTGCGGGACCCCCGGGCCGGCTACGACAAGACCCTGAGCGTACTGGAACACGCCAAGCAGTACCGTCCGGACGTACTCACCAAGACCAGCCTGATGCTGGGGCTGGGTGAAACCGAGGCGGAAATCCTCCAGACCATGGACGACCTGCGGGCCGTGGGGGTGGACATACTGACCCTGGGCCAGTACCTGCGGCCCACGCCGAACCATCTGCCGGTGGAGCGCTATGTGACCCCGGAAGCGTTCAACCGCTACCGGGAGATTGGCCTGGAAAAGGGCTTCATGGAGGTGCCCTCCGGCCCCATGGTCCGCTCCAGCTATCGCGCCGACCGGGTGTTCGAAAAGAACAACCTGGGGCTGGCGGTACCCGCCGTGCCCCGGGACCCCGCCGCCATCCCGGTCCGCCAGCTGGACTGATTTCCGGCAACGGGTCAGCGCCGTTGCCACTCCCTCCTGGCCCGGCTGAGCACTCAAGTTCCGGCTGCACCGGCCGATACCGGTTTTGCAAGACATTGTGAAAGGTCAGCCCCGGACTGATCGGTGACAAGCGAACCACCCACGTCCGGTGTTACCTCCAGGAGCCGACACACCACTCGTCGTCCGCCGTGAGCGGCGACGACAGCACAGCAACAGGTCGATCATGCTGAATCTGCTCAAGAATGCCCGCCTGAAGTACAAGTTCTGGCTGCTCAACATCGTTGTGTTCGCCGTCATGTGCCTGTTGGTGCTCTATGTCATCCACGACCTGGCCACCCACACCGGGCGGCCTTTCATGGAGGTATTTGCAGAGTCGGCGCCTGGCTATGCGGGTATTGTCGCGCTGTTGATGGTGCTGGAAATGACGGGTTCCCAGTTGCTCATTTCCTTCATTGAGCGGCACGTCAACCGGCTCAAGAAGACCATGGTTTCGGTCCAGATGTCCGGCAACCTGAGCGAACTGGCCACCGTCGACTCCAGGGACGAGATCGGCGAAATGGCCGAGGCCTTCAATGCCATGCAGAAACGCACCGGCGCGGTGGTAAGCAACATGCTGGAGGCCATCCGGCACCTGCACGAGGAAGTCCGCCAACTGACCGCCACCGCCGGGCAGCGACGTGACGAGCTGGCCCGTCAGCAACAGGGCGCGGAACGCTCCGCCCAGGTGGTGGAAGACATGCTGCAGAGCTTCTCCGGCATTGCCGAGCAGGCCGGCATCGCCAATACCCTGTCCCACGAGGCCAACCGCGCCGCCGGCGAAGGGAGCGAACGGGTCGCCCGCAGCGCCGAATCCATCCAGAAGCTGTCCGCCGCCATCGAAACCTCCGCCGGTTCGGTCCAGGCCCTGGCCAGCAACAGCCAGGAGATCCGCCAGGCGGTGGCAGAGATCCGGGGCATTGCCGAGCAGACCAACCTGCTGTCACTGAACGCGGCCACAGAGGCCGCCCGGGCCGGAGAACAGGGCCGTGGGTTTGCGGTGGTGGCCGACGAAGTGCGCAAGCTGGCGCAGCGGGTGCAGGACTCCACCGACCAGATCCAGGGCACCATCGACCGCCTGCTGCAGGCCATGGAAGCTGCCGTCGGCCAGATGACCACCAGTTCGGAAGACGCCACCCGCTGTGTCAGCGAGGCCATGGAAGGGCGCCAGGCCCTCGAGGACATCCGGGGCATGGTCAGCCGCATCGACCACACCAACGAAGATATCGCCAGTGTGTCCGCCGAGCAGACCGCTGGCACCGACCGTGTGCTGGCGGATGTCAGGGGCATTCGCGAGACCACCGAGGCCATGGTGCGGGAACTGGCCGCCAGCGCGGAGATGAGCCAGCGGCTCAAGCGGCTGATCGACTCTCTGGAGGAGGCGTCGCGCCAGGTCCGGGTGTGAGAACGGCCGAGAGCCAGGTTTAATACTGTTTTTCACATTTTCAGCGCCAATGTGGCAGACTTCGCACTTCCTTCTGCAAGCGGAGTCTGCACATTCATGCGTTCCCTTTCCGGACTTTACGAACGGCTGGTCCTCAACCGCCCCTGGCTGATACTGATCCTGTTCGCACTGGTGCTGGCGATCGCCAGCCTGAAACTGCACCAGTTCCGCCTGGACGCCTCCGCCGAGTCGCTGGTTCTGGAGAATGATACCGCCCTGGAAGATTACCGCACGATCAACCAGCGCTTTGACGCCTCCGATGACTTTCTGGTAGTCACCTACACCCCGGATGGCGAACTGTTCACCCGCGAGGCCATCGATACCCTGCGCGACCTCAGGGACGACCTGGGCGCGCTGGAGCCGGTCGGCTCCACCAACAGCATCCTCAGCGTGCCGCTGCTGCACAGCCCCGACCTGAGCATTGATACCGTCGATTCGGAACTGCTCACCCTGGACGATGACGATGTGCCCCTGGACCGGGCGCGGCAATCCCTGCTGGATAATCCCCTGTACCCCAACATGCTCATCAGCGAGGACGCCAGCACCACCGCGATTCAGGTCAACCTGCCCACACCAGACCGCTACTTTGAACTGGTCAGCCGGCGCAATGAACTGCGGGAGCGGCAACGGCAGGGCGAACTCGGTGAGGAACAGGCCGAAGAGCTGGCCCGGGTCTCGGAGGAGTTCCGGGAGCTGTCATCACAGCTGGAGGCGGAACGGGAGCAGACCATTACCGATGTCCGCGCCATCCTCGACCGCTACCAGGACAA
>JBMCIH010000111.1:0-6626 GCA_048617055.1 Marinobacter sp.
CGGGGGTGGACCGGCTGTGCATGGTGGCGGACATGACCATCAGTGCCTCCGGCCGTATCAGCAGCTACAGGTTCTACCAGGGTGTGATGCACAGCCATGCCCGCCTGACTTACACCAAGGTCAGCAAGATGCTGGAGCATCCGGACACCGAAATGGGCATGAGCCTGTGCCAGCTGTACTCCGACATCCTGCCCCAGCTCCATAACCTGTATGACCTGTACAAGGTCATGCGCAAGGCGCGCACCGAGCGCGGCGCCATCGATTTCGAAACCACCGAGACCCGGGTGGTGTTCGACGCCAACCGCAAGATCGAGGAAATCGTGCCGGTGCAGCGCAACGATGCCCACAAGATTGTGGAGGAGTGCATGCTGTGCGCCAACGTGGCCACTGCCAGGTTCCTCAAGAAATACAAGGTGCCGTCGCTGTACCGGGTCCACGACGGACCGTCGGAGGAGCGGCTGCAGGCATTGCGCCTGTTCCTTGGTGAGCTGGGGCTGGAGCTGGGGGGAGGCGACAGCCCCACGTCCGCCGACTACCAGAGGCTGCTGGCGGCCATCAAGGACCGGCCCGATGCCAACGTCATCCAGATGGTGATGCTGCGCTCCCTGAGCCAGGCGGTCTACAGTCCCGATGAGAGCGCCGGGCACTTCGGTCTGGGGTTTGGCAGCTATGCCCACTTCACCTCACCCATCCGCCGGTATCCGGACCTGATCGTGCACCGGGGCATCAAGTCAATGATCCACCGTCAGGAAGAAACCCGGGATGCCGTGCAGCCGGATGAGCGGGATCCCGAACTGGCGAAATACCCCTATGACCATGCCCGTATGGTACAGCTCGGCGAACACTGCTCCATGACCGAGCGCCGTGCGGACGATGCCACCCGTGATGTGATGGCCTGGCTCAAGTGCGAGTTCCTGCGGGATCACGTCGGCGAAACCTACGACGGCGTCATCGCCGCGGTGGTGCCCTTCGGCTTCTTTGTGGAGCTGCAGGATATCTACATCGAAGGGCTGGTGCACATCTCCAGTCTCGGTGGTGACTACTATCACCACGATGCCGCCAAGCACCGTCTGGTGGGTGAGCGCACCGCTGTCAGCTACCGGCTGGGTGATCAGGTGCGGGTGCAGGTGGTGCGGGTGGACCTGGATGACCGCAAGATCGACCTGGAACTGGTCACCGAACCGGCGCGCCGTTCCGGAGGCCGGAAATCCTCCCGCAAGACCGAGGGCCGGTCCCAGGGCGACCGGCCGCAGGAGGCCGCGGCCAAGAAAGGCCGTTCCCGTTCCGGCAAGTCCTCCGCCAAGGACCAGCTGGCGGCGGAGGCGGCCCGCGAAGCCGCCGGCAAGTCTTCCGGCAAGGACACCGGCAAGAGCAGTGGTCGCCGCTCCGGGGGCCGCCGTGGCGGTGGCCGCAAGAAAACAAGCGCCAGCCGCTAACCGCAAGGGATCACCCACGTGTCGGAAGAGTTTGTATTTGGCTGGCATGCCGTTGAGGCAGTGCTGAAGAAAGAGCCTGGGCGCCTGCAACAGGTGTGGATCCAGCAGGGCCGGCAGGACCGCCGGGTGCGGCAGATAACCGAAGGGCTCGACCATCTTGGCGTGCGCTGGCAGGTGGTTCACCGCAAGGAGCTGGATTCAAGGGTTTCCGGGGCCCATCAGGGCATTGTGGCCCAGGTAGCGGAAAGCCGGGAGTGGACCGAAGACGACCTGTACCGGATGCTGGCGGAGCGTTCCGCGCCGCCCCTGCTGCTGATCCTCGATGGGGTCACCGATCCCCACAACCTGGGGGCCTGCATGCGTACCGCCGATGCCGCCGGCGCGGCGGCGGTGATTGTGCCCAGAGACAAGTCCGCCACCCTTAACCCCACCGCCCGCAAGGTGGCCTGCGGCGCCGCCGAAACCGTGCCGTTCGTGCGGGTAACCAACCTGGCCCGGTGCCTGCGGTCGCTGCAGGAGCAGGGGGTGTGGCTGATCGGCACCGCCGGCGAGGCGGAGGCCAGCCTGTATCAGGCCGACTTCACCGGACCCGTGGGCCTGGTGATGGGGGCTGAGGGCAAGGGTATGCGGCGGCTGACCCGCGAACACTGCGACCAACTGGTCAGAATCCCCATGCAGGGGCTGGTGGACAGCCTCAACGTGTCGGTGGCAACGGGCGTGTGCCTGTTCGAGGCCGTCCGGCAGCGACAGAAGCCCTGATGGCTTGCAACCGGCCCGCCTGAGGCATAAAATGCGTCACCCCTTTTCGAAGGGGCGGGACCCTATTGCCTGAAACCCGGCCCAGGTGGCGGATTTTCAGGGCAATTCCCGGACAATACGGCAGCCCGGGAATCTGCACGGCAGCAATCCTGCCAGGCGGAAATTTCACACTGCCAACTCCTTGCTTCCTGCAGAGCTGATACACCTGCCGGAGGCTGTTCAAACCGTAGGGAGAAAACATGCGTCACTACGAAATCGTATTCATGGTGCATCCCGATCAGAGCGAGCAGGTGCCCGCCATGATCGAGCGTTACACCGGCCTCATCACTGAGGATGGCGGTCAGATTCACCGCCTTGAGGATTGGGGGCGCCGTCACCTGGCCTACCCGATCAACAAGATCCACAAGGCTCACTACGTCCTGATGAACGTTGAATGTTCACAGGCCGCCCTTGACGAGCTGGCTCACAACTTCCGTTTCAACGACGCGATTATCCGTGACCTGGTAATCCGTCGTGATGGTCCGGACACCGAAATGTCTCCTATCAAGGCGGCTGAGTCCCGGGAAGACCGTCGTTCCGACGACCGTCCCCGTCGCAACACTGAAGGCAGTGAGCGTCGTGAGGACCGTGAGGAAACGTCCTCCCAGGACGAAGAAGAGTAATTGCCCCCTATCCGGAGTTGAGGAGTTAATCAATGGCTCGTTTTTTCAGACGTCGTAAGTTCTGTCGTTTCACGGCAGAAGGTGTCAAGGAGATCGATTACAAGGATCTGGACACCCTGAAAGGTTATATCACTGAAACCGGCAAGATCGTGCCCAGCCGTATCACCGGCACCAAGGCCCGTTATCAGCGCCAGCTGTCGACCGCCATCAAGCGCGCTCGCTACCTGGCCCTGCTGCCGTACACGGACAGTCACGACAACTAAGATCGTACAGGACCCGGGACCATGCGTGCACTGGCACAGTATGTAATGCGCGGTCCCCGGCAGGCGGGCACTGTCGCCGTTCTCGCAACCGCCATACCCTACCTGTCATGGATTGGCGCGGCGGTTGTGGGCCTGGTCATACTCCGGCTGGGCACCGCCCAGGGGCTCACTATCGCACTCTGGGCCCTGCTTCCGGCACTGGGGTGGGCCTGGGTGGCCAGCGACCCGACCGTTATCTCGGTGCTGTTGCTGGTGTTCCTGATGGCTGCGGTACTTCGCCGTACCGTATCCTGGGAAAAGAGTCTGCTGGCAGGCTCGGCACTCGGGCTGGTGATCGGCCTGCTCATCCCGGTGCTGTTTGCCGGCATGCTGCGGGAGGTCACCGAGGCGTTCCTGGATGTCTATCAGTGGGCGTATCCGGAGATGGCGGAGCAACTGGGGGATGAGCTTGAGCCGGCTCTGCGGGGCATGGTGGAAGGGCTCATGCCAGGCTCCTACCTGAGCCTGGCGGTGGCGGTGACCATGCTGTCCAGGTACTGGCAGGCGGCGCTGTACAATCCGGGCGGCTTCCGTCGTGAGTTTCACGACTTCCGCCTGACCCGGGGGGTGGCGGCACTGTGTGTGCTGTTGCTGCTGGTGGCGCCGGTGGTGGGTATCAACCCGCTGCTGCTGGGCTGGGTGGCAGGCCTGCCACTGCTGGTGGCCGGTATCGCGCTGGTACACGGTGTGGTGGGCCGCAAGCGGGCCAGTAACCTGTGGCTGGTGGTGTTCTACGCCCTGCTTGTGGTTCAGGGTTTTACGATCAGTTTGTTGTTGATGCTGTTGGCAATTGTGGATAGCTGGCTGGACTTCCGGGGGCGAATCAGGCCCGCCGGGCCGGCTGAATAAAGCACGAAGAGGTTAACGAGATGGAAGTTATTCTGCTCGAAAAAGTTGCAAACCTGGGTTCCCTGGGTGACAAGGTCAAAGTCAAATCCGGTTACGGCCGGAACTTCCTGCTGCCTTACGGCAAGGCGGTGGCTGCGACCGAAGAGAACCTGAAGGCGTTCGAAGAGCGTCGTGCGGAACTGGAAAAGGCGGCGGCTGAGAAGCTGGCGGCTGCCCAGGCCCGTGCCGAGGCACTCGAAGGCCAGTCCTTCACCATCAGCTCCAAGGCCGGTGACGAAGGCAAGCTGTTCGGCTCCATTGGTGTTCGCGATATCGCCGACGCCATCACCGCCGGCGGTACCGAAGTGGAGAAGAGCGAAGTTCGTCTGCCGGAGGGTCCGATCCGTGCCACCGGCGAGTACGAAATCGAGCTTCAGCTGCACTCCGACGTCACGGTTACCGTTCAGCTGGCAGTTGTTGCCGACTGATCGTAGCGGACGTCATGTGCTGAGCATCCGGTGGCGGTTTCACCGGGTTCTCAATTTTACAGGCCCGGGCTGCCTTGGCAGCTTCCGGGCCTGTGTGTTTCTGGTATTCTTTAACGGACTGCCGGCGCAGCCCTGCAGTCGTCCGTCAGGCGTCACCACAGCCACCGGCGCCTGATTGCGTTGTTGCGTGCCGGGCAGGGCACTTTCACTTGTATTTCCGGTATCCGAGAGCTTTCATGGCCACCAGCAGTTTCAAGGCATCCAGCGCCGATCTGGAGACCTCCAGAGTCAAGATTCCCCCCCATTCCGTTGAAGCGGAGCAGGCCGTTCTGGGCGGCCTGATGCTGGACAACCGCCGCTTTGACGAAGTGGCCGAAGTGATTACGTCCTCGGATTTCTATCGCCAGGACCACCGGCTGATCTACGCGGCGGTGGAACGCCTGGCCTCCGAAAGCGAACCGCTGGATGTGGTGACCCTGGCAGAACACCTGGAGCGGGCCGGGGACATCGAGGACGCCGGCGGGCTGTCGTACCTGGCGGAACTGGCCGAGAAGACCCCGAGCGCCGCCAATATCCGCGCCTACGCCCAGATTGTCGCAGAGCGGTCGATCCTGCGGCAGCTGATCGAGGTCTCCGGCGGTATCGTGGATTCCGCCTTCAATCCCCAGGGCCGGACCAGTTCCGACCTGCTGGATGAGGCCGAGCGCAACGTCTTCCGGATTGCCGAATCCCGCACCAAAGAGGGTTCCGGGCCCAAGCCCATCAACCCCATCCTGACCCAGGCGCTGACCCGCATCGAGGAACTGTTCGAGTCCGGCGAGAGGGTGACCGGTCTGACCACGGGTTTCACCGACCTGGACGAATGGACCTCCGGCATGCAGCCGTCGGACCTGGTCATCGTTGCCGGGCGCCCCTCCATGGGCAAGACCACCTTTGCCATGAACATCGTTGAGAACGCGCTGCTCTCCAGCGGCGAACCCATTCTGGTGTTCAGTATGGAAATGCCCGCCGACGCCATTGTCATGCGGATGCTGTCGTCCCTGGGCCGCATTGACCAGACTCGCATGCGCAGCGGCAAGCTGGAGGAGGATGACTGGCCGCGGTTAACGTCTGCGGTCAGCCTGCTCAAGGACAAGCCCCTCTATATCGACGACACCCCCGGTCTGAGTCCGACGGAAATGCGCTCAAGGGCGCGGCGTATTGCCCGGGAAAACGGCGGCAGGCTCGGACTGATCATGGTGGATTACCTGCAGCTGATGCGGGTACCGGGCAACACCGAGGGGCGGACGGCGGAGATCTCCGAGATCTCCCGGTCCCTCAAAGGCCTGGCCAAGGAACTCAGTTGCCCGGTGGTGGCGCTGTCACAGCTCAACCGCAGCCTGGAGCAGCGCCCCAACAAGCGTCCGGTGAATTCGGATCTGCGGGAGTCCGGCGCCATCGAGCAGGACGCAGACGTGATCATGTTCGTCTACCGGGACGAGGTGTACAACGAGGACACTCAGGACAAGGGCATTGCCGAGATCATCATCGGCAAGCAGCGGAACGGTCCCATCGGTACCGTGCGGCTGGCCTTTATCGGCAAGTACACCAAGTTCGAGGACCTGGCTCACGGTGACTATGGCGGAGATTACTGATGCCGCGCCCCACCGTTGCCCGTATTCACCTGGACAACCTCAGGCACAACTACCGGCTGGCCTGTGACCAGGCCGCACCGGCCCGGGCCATGGCGGTGGTCAAGGCGGACGGTTATGGCCACGGCATCGAACGGGTGGCCGGTGCCCTGGCCCGGGAGACGGACCAGTTTGCCGTGGCCTGCCTTGAGGAAGCCATGGCGCTGCGGGCCGCCGGTCTGCGCCACCCGGTGCTGCTCATGCAGGGTGTGCATGAAGGCCCGGATCTTCGCCTCTGCGAAGCAGAGGGTTTTACGGTGGTGGTTCATGACCCGCACCAGCTGGCCTGGTTTGAGGCTGGCTACGGCAAGCCCGAGGTGTGGATCAAGGTCAATACCGGCATGAACCGGCTGGGGTTTGCGCCGGCGGAGACCGGGGCCGTCCGCGACCGGCTGGTCACGGCCGGGGTCCGGGTTACCGGGGTCATGACCCATTTCGCCTGTGCCGATGACCTCCATAGTGATGGCACCGCGGTACAGAC